>JAFUYE010000048.1 GCA_017470715.1 Selenomonadaceae bacterium | reverse complement strand
CTGGCGGAATTACTCAACGTCAACGAATGGGTTATCCGTCGAGTTCTCAAACGGAAGAAAACACGGACAAACTGATTCGCGTTGCGACGGACGGGAAAATTCATGCTGACATCACGGGCTCCGCAAACCAAATTGACGGCGTGAATATCGAAGCGCACGAAATAAGCGACGGCGAAATCCTTCAATACAACGTCATTCGCAATTCATTCGTGCCCGCGAAAAAGGACGTTTTCACCGAAGAAGACGTTACGACATCGGGCGAAACGGGTAAGCTGGTGCGCGTTGCGGTGGATGGAAAAATCCATGCGGACATCGAAGGCTCGGCGACCGAAATCGCTAATGTTCCAGTGAACTTGACGGGAATTCGCGAAGGCTATGTGTTGGCTTATCTTCGCGGTTCGTTTACCCCAACGCCGAAAGACGCGTTCGACGATTCATCGGTGACGACGACGGGCGAAGCCAACAAGTTCGTAAAAGTCAGCTCGGACGGAAAGATACACGCGGACATCACCGGTTCCGCGCAGGGGCTCGGCTCCGTTCCGATTGCTTTAAACCAACTTGAAGACGGGCAGATTCTTCGCTATCACGAATCGACGAACACTTTCCGAAATGAAAATCAAACGGCGACAGTCGGCGTCGGCAAGTCTTTGATTCTTCGCGACGGCGATAAAGTTTTGGGCGACTACAACGGCGGAACAACGGTAAACGTCGACATTCAAGACGTTTTGAACCGTTCGACGCTCTCGCTTGAAGTTGCTCATTTAATGCGACTCACGGAAAATTTGTATCTTGCGCTTGAAGAAGCGTCACTCAATCCGAGTGGCTACGACGGCTTGAGCGGCGAAACGTTTTACGGCGAATATTCGGACATAGACACAACGGCGGTCAATGTGTTGTCGGTTGTTCGCGGCGACGATTCCATTGACGTTGATTCTGTCGACGACTTGATTGAAGGCTCGAATTACATTTTGAGCGACGGCGTGAAAACCGAACTCGTTCAAATAAAGAACATCCTCGTCGGAAACGACTTAAAGCGATTGATTCTGTCCAATTCGGTGACGGAACAATTCCTTGAAGGGCGAACGAAACTTTTGCGCACGGACGGGACAATCGGCGACGGAACAATTTCGGGCGACGGCGTTTCTTTCATCACAAAATTAATTCCCTTCGTCAACGAGGCGACGGGCGAAACGACAGAAATCAGCCGCGCTCATCTGGTTGTGAAACATCAAAACGTTGCGGACGCCGAAATTAAGGCTGAAATAGCCCTGCGCGACGGCGTGAAGTTCATCAAGGGCGAAGTCATCGGAATTGGCGACGGGCGCGAACAAACGGCTTTGCTCGCCCACACGGACAACTTGACGGCTTACAAATTCGCGCTGTATTTCAACGGTGAACTTCAAACAAGCGGCTTTGTCTTTTCGCCGCTGACGGGGCAAGTGACGTTCAAAGCCCCAAGCGACGTTATTGTTTCGGCGGATTATTTTTATGACTGGAGCGCGGAAAATTTCGTTGAAATGACGAAGACGGGCACTTATCCCGACCGCCGCAATCCGAATCGTGCGACAACGCAATTCCTTTACAACGGGGCAAGCGGTTCCGTTGCTACAATCCGCTTGACACTCTCTCGCGGCGAAGGCGAATCGCTCAATGAAATTGTTTCGACGGGCACGGGCAAAGCGCGCGGGTTTAAACTTGCTCACAAAGCTTTGAACGGCTCCATTTGGGTGACGCCCGCCACTGCCCCGTGGGAATTCAATGAGGAACAAAATATCGTCATCGTAACTGCGCCGATTGGTGACACAATCCGAATCAGCTACAAATGGAAAGGCAAAGAATTCTCGGCGGATTCGTTCGCCTGCACCTTCAATGAATAGGCGGTGAAGTCATGAATTTCAACTTCGACCTTCAACGCTTCGACAGCTCAAGCGGCACTTGGTACACCGCCAGCCTGAATGAATTAATGCTTCAGGCAATCAACACGACGACGGCGGCGACCATGTTTCCGAACGTCACGGACTTGAATATTCACGCGGGAAATCTTTTCAGGAATTCGTTGCCCCAGTTGCAAAACGCAATGAACGCGTACCCCGCGCTCTTCGACCAAGCGCAAGCAATTCAAGGAAACGCGATGACGGGGCTTGCGAATGAAATCGGGAAAAGTCAAGCTTACGCCGACAACACCAATTCCAATCTCTCCGACTTGAGCCGGTATTACGGGAATCTCGGTCAATCAATGTACGATAAAGCCGAACCTCTCGCCAATTTCATGTTGACGAATAACGCCGACACCACGCGAACATTGCAAGATTTGTACATGGGTTTGGGACGGACGACCGACGACGCAAATGCAGATTTGAGCAATTACGCCGCAAGCAATCAATCCGCCGTTCAAAACGCTAATTCGGGACTTCAACAAAGAGTTACGAATAATGACCGCGCCACGAATAACTACACCAACTCGCTCGGCGACATTGCAAACTCGAACACCGACCTTGCGGGCAACGCGAATTCGACTTTGGGCGATTACATAAATCAAAACGCGGGCGCGGAACGATTAGCCAACGGAGATATTTCCCGATATTTACGGGAAAACTCCACCAACACCGCCGCCGCCAATAGTGCTTTGAATAATTATCTCGGTCAGAACACGGGCGCGGCGAACGCTTTGCAAAGAGACTTGAGCAATTACGTGTCTCAAAACAACGCGGCGAATAACCAAATCGGGAGCGAACTTGGAAATTTCATGCGGCAAAACGCAACCGACGCGGGCAATTACAACAATCGCTTGAACACTTACGAGGCTCAGAATAACGCCGCGAACAATCGAATTGGAACCGCGCTCGAAAATTTCATGCGGCAAAACTCGACCGACACGGGCAATTATGCAAACCGTTTGAGCGACTACGAAAACCAAAACAACGCCGCAACGAACGCTGTCAACAACTCACTCAGCAATTACACGGCACGGGACGACGCCACAACGGACGCCACTACCGCCGCGCTCAATAATTACACGGCTCGTGATGACGCCGCAACCGACACCGTCAATAGCGCGCTCAATAATTATTCCGCACGGGACGACGCCGCAACAAACAGAGCTATCGCCGCCAATAACGGCTACATCGGCGAAAATAATGACGCGCTCAATACGGCGACGAACTCATTAAATCGCGTTGCCCAAAAGAATTCAGCCGCAGAAACCGACGCAAATTCCGCGCTCGGCGATTACATCAATCGCAGTGACGCCGCAACGGGTTGGATTAACGACCAACTTGCCGATTACACTTCTCGACAAAACGCGGCGACAACTTCGGCGAACAAAGCTTTGGCGGGTTACATTCCCAAAAACGACGACGCCACCGATTTGGTCAACGGACTTTTGGGCAACTTAATCGATACAAGCGGCTCTTCAACGGACAAAGCCAACGCCGACTTGACCGAATACATCAATCGCAACAAAGCCGCAATGTCGACCGCCGACCAAAGCTTGACGGGGCTTGAAAACGGCACGATTCCGCAAGGTTATCTCAATTCCATGTCGGACGCGATTAAAACGGCAATGAATAACACCATCGGAAACACGGTCAACAATCTCGGACAACGCGGCGTCTTGAATTCTTCCGTCACCAACACTGCCTTGAACGACATTCAAAAGAACGCCGCAGACATCACGGCGCAAAACTATTTGAACAACATCAACACATTGCAGGGGCTCGCTCAGAACAAGTGGAACGACGCCATCACCACCGACCGCGAAAACGCGAACATGACGGCGCAAATGCTCGGAAACACGCAAGCGGACATCGACCGAACAGCGAATCTTGCCCAAAATCGCTACAACAATTCCCTCAACACGAATCAAGTCAACGCCAATCTTGTTCAGCAACAACTCAACAATCAATCACAGAACCTTGCGACGGGCGCGAATTGGGCGCAACAATCTTACGCAAACACAAATCAGAATCTCCAAAACGCCGCGAACTGGACACAACAGCAATTCACCAACTCCCGCAACGTCGCCGACGCCAATCAAAACGTCGCACAACAAAACCTTACGAACGCCCAATCAACAACAGCGGCGAACGCGGGACTCTCGAATCAGAATTACGGATACGAGACGACGAACAATGCAACGGGAGCTAATCGGGCGCAACAAGTTTACGCCAATCAGACGGCGAACAACGCGACGGGAGCTAACCGCGCTCAGCAGAATTTCGCCAACCGGACCGCGAACACAGCGACCGGGGCGAATCGCGCACAACAAGCTTACGGGAACCAAACGAACAATATCGCCGCCAATGCGAACCTCGCGGGACAAGCCTACGGCGCACAAACCGCGTCGACAGCGGCTAACGCGGGATTGGCTCAAAACGACTTCACCAATACCCAGTCAACGACAGCGGCGAATGCGAATCTCGCGGGCGCGGGCTATGGCGCACAATCGGGCGCAACGGCGGCGAACGCGGGACTTGCTCAAAACCGCTTCACCGACACTCAGTCGACGACAGCCGCCAATGCGGGACTTTCGGGGCAAAACTACGCGGCTCAGCGTGACGCCATCAACGCGAACACGGGAATCACCAATCAGCAATATCAAAACAACATGGGCGCAACCGCCGCAAACGCCGACTTGTCTGCAAATCGATTCGGAAACACTCAATCGACGACTGCCGCCAACGCCGCACTCACGGGGCAACAACTTGCAAACGGTTTGGGCGTGAATCAAACCAACGCGGGACTGCTCGGCTCGCAGTATGAGGCGATAACGGGTAACAACGCAACCGCTTCCAGCGCGCTCCAACAGATGATGAACAACATCCAAAACACGAATTCCCAAAACGCGGGCTTTACCGGTCAACAACTGGCGAATGCCGCGAACCTCTACAACACGGGCACGAACATCACGCAACAAGTATTCAACAACGCGAACACGACCACGGGAACGCTCAACAATCTTTACAACAATCAATACAACTGGTTGTCGAACGCTCTCAATAACCAGACGAACATCGCCCAACAGCAATTTGCGAACAACATGACGGCGAGCAATACCAACTCCGCGCTGTATCAGGCTTTGCTCCAAGCGTCGGGAATGCCGATAACGACACTTGCGGCGGCTCAAGAAGGACTTTTGGGAATCCCGACAACGCTTTGGAACGCGTCAATCGGTTTGAACGGCGCGAATACAAGCGCACTCGGCGCACTTGCAGGCACCGGCTCAACCGAAACGTCGTCACATTCTTCGGGCGGCAGTTTCTTGTCGGGCTTATTCGGTTAAGGAGGAGCAATCATGTACAGAATACCGGGGCTGAACGACGAAGAGTCGAACAACCTTTTCAATCAATATCTGCAAGAAGGACTTTTGGGCGAAGCTCCGCCTCCCGAAGGCTTTCAAGCTCAGCAACCGCAAACGCCCGAATTGGCGCAAGGACTTTTGGGCGGCGACGTAACTCAGCAAATGCAAGACATGAGCGAAGGCGGCTCAGATACGGCTCAGTCAATGGCTGCCCTCGGTCAACATCTCGGTGAAACTGCTGCGGCGGCGGGAAGAAGTCGTATAGCTCAACAACAAGCCGCGAATCAAGCCGCAATGCAACAAGACCAACAAAGCAAAGGCGGCGGACTTTTGGGCGGGCTCTTAAAACTCGGTGCAAACATCGCCTTGAACAAGTGGATTGGCGGAATGTTCCCGAAGAAAGGAGCTTGACGATATGGCTAAACAAAAACAACCGCAAGCCCCGACGAATTCGCAACAACAAATCGACCCGTGGGAAATGTTCGCCCGCCGTATGGGCGGCGGAGAATCACAATCGCGCTCGAATTCGGAAGCTTTGGGCAAAGGCGTTCGGAAATACTTGCTCCCGTTGCTTGCTCAAGGAATCGAAACTTGGATTGGCAACTACAGAGACCGTGGAAAAGTCAACGCCGAAATCCATCAGAAAGTTTTAAACGGCGAAACTTTGTCCCCGTCGGAGAGCGCACAATGGGAACGCATACAACATCGATACGACGACATACCGACGCCGACTGCACCGACCGCCGGAACACCATCGCAAGCCCCCGACGCTTTGTTGGGGCAAGTTCCGCCAACGGGATATTTTCCCGACCCGAATCAGCTTACGGGCGCGAAATTGGTGAACGACGCTCGACAAGCATTCGACGACAGACTTGCGGGCGGTTTTACTGCGCCGACACCTTCAGATATTTTGAGAAATTCGGACATCTGGGGTGATTCGTCTTTTCCTCCGCCATTTACGAACGCCGTAGATGAAAACTGGTTGAGGGATAGAGACCTCGCCGACAGTTTGGATTGGCGCAAACGATTATTCGGCGAAAGCGGGTGGTCTTTGTGAGTGAGTTTCAAGATTGGATTAAACAACTTTTAGCCGAAAGAACCGCCACGGAACAACCGAATGTCGACATGGAAGCACTCGGCAACGCCTTCCGCGAAAAATATGGCGACTTCCCCGTCGTCAGGCAATCCACCGAAAACACGGCGGCTCAAGCCGAACAAGCAAAGCAAGAAGCCGAAAAACAAGAGGCTGAAAAGATTCGGCTCGCGCAGATTCAAGCACGCAACAACTGGATTCAAAACCACGACGCTCAAACGGCGAAAAGGGACGCACAATATCGGGCGAACGCTCCAATTCTTTCGACGGGCGAACTTCCTTTCGCACAAGAGCAACTCGCCGCGAAATACATGTATTCAATGGCGGACGACCCCAATTATCAAAAATCCACGGGGATGACCGCCGACCAAATACGCGAAGCGGCAAGCAACGCGGCTACTCGTTCGCGGGCTATTGCACAATCGGCGGGCTACAATCTGAATGACGGCTACGGTTCGGACGTGTCCCTTGAAAGAGCGACGGACAATCTTGCAAGCAACGCCGCCCGCGCTCGTCTCGATATTCTTCAAGGAAAATATTCCCAAACCGCCGACCAATTTTATGAACAGCGGTATCGCGACCTTGTGGCGCAAGGCGAACGTCCACGGATGGCTCGACATCTCGCGGGACAAGACGCACAAAAGTTTCAAGCGGAAAAAGTCGCCTATTTGAGCGACATGCTTGAAGGCTACGGGCTCAACGGCGGCTATCTCAACGCACTCGGAGCCAAAATGGTCGGAATGATTGGGAACGCAGACAGCGAAATGGGCAATTACTACGCCAAAATGTACGGCTCGCCGCTTGACGCACAGCAACGCGCCAACACCGTTGAAGACGCGATTCGCGGTCATGAATTCGGTCAAGAAAATTCGCTTATGACAGCTTACTTGAACGAATGGGCGGCGCAAAACGGACTGCCACGCGACTTGACGAAAATCCGTGCCTCGGCGGACTACGGTTTACGAAACGGGCTTCAGCTCGGAGACCAGCGGCACGGACAAGACATTGAACGAATGACATATCAGGACGCTCTCGACCAACGGAAAGAACTTCGCAAATTGCAAGCCGCACAAGCGGGAATGCAACAGAAATTTGAATTCCTCGACAAACTTCGCGCAAGCGGAGCGATAACGGACGAACAATACATCGGCTCGATTGCGGCAGTTCAAGGTATCACGATAGCCTCCTTGAAAGGAAATCCGAAAGACCTTACAAAAGACCAACTCACGGGCGTGAAAACCCTTATAGACGTAGACATAAAACAACGAGACTCTATCATCAAACAAATGCAGGCAACAGAAGACCCGAAAGCCCTAAAAGGACTTAAAGCTCAGCTAACCAACCTTGACGAAGAAATTAAGGGCTTGAAGCAAACTTACGGCGACTTATTAAATCCCGACCCCGGTGTGGACAAGGCGACGGGCGACTATCAACAAGACGCCGCGGCTTTGAATCAGCTTTGGTCAGCGGCGAACGGCAACGAGGACACTTACAAACAACTGGTTGAGAATTGGCTGACCGCAAGCGGGGTGTCGGGCGTCTCGCAAACCGTTTACATGGGCACATTGCCGATTCCGAAAAAGAAATAACTTTTGGAGGGCGACACAATGAGCGAAAAAATTCCGTTGTCGCAACTTGTCGGCGGCTCGGACAGCGGGAAAATCCCTTGGAGAAAAATTTTACCGCAACAAGAAGACGACGAACCCGAACAACAGCCCGAAGCCGAAGAAGGCGGCGGCTTTTGGGATACAATCGGCTCGATTGCGCGAACCGTGAATCCCGCATTATGGGCGTCTGAAGCGATGAAACCCGACGGGAGTCCTCTTCCATGGTATCTCGGCGGTGCGATTGCGGAAACTGCGGGAAATGTGATTGGTAGCGACACGATGGCGGAACTTCGCCCTCAATGGCGCGGCGGATTCAAAGCTGCAAGCGAAGGCTTGGACAAGTTTGCAACCGGACTACTTGCTGAAGGCGCAAAGCGACTGACCGTCGACGACTACGACACGTGGAGCGGCGCGCTGAACAATTCTTTCGGTTCGGGCGGCTATGGAAGTCTCGGCGGATTCACAAGCTTTATTCATTCGGACAAAGCGGCTCAAGCACTTATGAACGCGGCGGCGGCTCTAGAAAATCGCGACCGTGTTTCCACCGACGACGGCTATTTGGAGTACTTCACCAATCCACGCGGCTTTATAAGCGACCTCGGACAACTCTTCGGCTCGATGGCGACAATCGCCCCGACAATGGCGTTGCTCCCCGAATTGGGAATTGCTCGCGGGATTGCCGCGCTCGGCGGCGACGCAATGGCAAATTTCTTGATTAGTAAAGGCTTGACGGGCGGAGCCAAATATCTTGCTCAAAACGTCCCGCAAATCGCCCGATACATGCTTTCTTCAGCCCCGACCGAATCCGCAATGGAAGGCGGACAAGCACGATATGACGCATTGAGACAGGGACTTTCGCCCGAAGAAGCCGACCGCCGCGCTTGGGAAGTCGCAAAGTATAATATGCCGTTCCTCGGAACTTCAAACTTCCTCGAAGGTGCGCTGATGTTCTCCCCGCTTACGTCGAGACTCAAGCCGCTTTTGGGACGACTTTCAACGCCCGCACAAATCGGCGGACGCGCTCTCGGCGGCTCGTTGCAACAGCAATATGAAGAATTTGGGCAAGAAGCGTTTCAGCGGTGGGCGAAAGGACAAGAGGCAAGCCTCAATCCGTTCAACGGTGCCCCTGAGCAATACGACGCGGCGGAACGTGTAAGATGGGCGGGCGCATTCATGGGCGGCGGCGGTGCGGCTTTCCATGCGGCTTTCGGACAAGACGACGAGATGTCGGACGAAGGCGACGAAATTTCGACCGAAGAATACACTCAACGCGCTTTGCGTGCGGGCGAAAATCAACGCGTGCGCGAAAACGTTGCGATCAAAGAACTTCGGAGCTGGGCGGCGAAACACTCGGGCGGTGCGATGAGCGATGAAGTTTTCAACGCGCTCTCTAAAGCGGCTCAACAAACGGGCGTCCCACTCGACCACCTTATTGCGACGGCACTATCCGAAAGTTCAGGCTCGCATTTCCAAGGAGAAGGAGTAACAACTTCGCCCGTCGGAGCACTCGGATTAATGCAACTTATGCCCGAAACCGCACGGGCTTTAGGCGTCGACCCTTACGACCTTGAACAAAACGCACTCGGCGGCGCAATTTACCTTAAGCAGATGTACAACAAGTTCGGTAACTGGGATTTGGCGCACGCGGCTTACAACGCGGGACCCGGTGCCGTCGAAAAGCACGGGGGAGTTCCGCCTTATTCCGAAACGCAAAAATATGTCGTCCAGAATCAAAATTACGTCGACCAAATCAACGGGATGTTGGGCGACCATTCGCTTATTCAAAACGGCGGGCAACAAGACAACGGACAACCTCAAAGTGGAAACGCTTTCGGCGTTGAGAACTATGATATGCCGCTTTGGGGAAGTCCGGATGTTGCTTCACTCAAAGCAGGCTGGCGCGAAGTCATTCCACAAATCGGCGGCGTGCTTAAGAATATGGGCTTTGACCCAGTTATAACTTCAGGCGGGCGAACACAAGCACACCAAATGGAGATAAACCCATCCGCGCCAAATTCCTATCACATCATACGAGAAGGCGAAGGTGGCGACGCACTAGACATCAGTTTAGCAGAAGGCGGCGTTACATCAGAACAGGCGCAAAAGGTTTTGGATTACTTCAAGTCGACTGGATTATTTTCGGAAGTATTGTATCACGACGCTGGAAGTGGTTATCACCTCCACCTCGGTGGCTTGAACACTGAAGCGTTAGGCAAAATTCAGGATTCTGCGCCTGCGGCTACACAAGAAAATTCCAATCGCAAAGGCAATCAGGCGACGCCTTTACGGACGGGCAATCAAGAGACGCCGCAAACTCCGCCGATACAGGTACCCGAATCGGAAAAGCCACTTTTCGACATCAACGTCGAAGACGAAAAGACGAACAACCTTATCGAACGTTTCGCTACCGAAAAGCGATATTTCAGCGATGATGTTGATGACATTGAGTTTTTCACGCCGATGTTCGACAAGGACGACAACTTCATCAACACGCAAGAGAATCGCGACGCAATCCGACAACGTTACGGCTCCGACCTCACCGATTGGGCGAACGAAACACTTGCGCGGGAACAAGCCGAATCCGAAGTTCAGCCGGTACAAGCAACGCCCAAACCGCAATCGACATCTGCACCGCAACCGATAAAGCAAACGTCCGTGAACGAACAGGGACAAGCTCAATCGCAAGGGCAACAACAATCGCCGCAACCCGCCGCGCAGGGACAATCGCAGGGACAAACGACGGCGCAAGTAATTCCGACGCAACAGAATCAGCCGCCGGAACAAGAACCGCCGCAACCGACGCAAGACCCCGTTTCTCAAAACGGAACGCCCGAAAATGTCTTGACGCCTCCGCAACAACAAAATCAACCGCAAGCTCCGCCACAAAACGCGACATCGCAACAATCGCCACAAGTTGAAAGTCAGCCGACGGTTCAACCGTCAACGAAGCCGACGAAAATCAGCGGGACGGAAGGCAACATGGCTCAAGTCAGGTCGGACAGCCGCACGCCTTACGGGGTGAAATACAAAGTTGTTGAAGCGGACGACTTGAACGTTTCGCACGGCGTTGATTCTCAAACGGGAGCTGTTTACACGAACGAAAGCTATCCCGCCGAATTGCAACCACGCGACAGAGAACGCGCAGGTTACCGCGACAGCGTCTTGAATATGGGCGCGAATCTTGACCCGACGCAACTGCTTGATTCGGAAAATCTCAACCAAGGCGCACCCGTGATTCGGAGCGACGGCGTTGTTTTGAACGGCAACGGGCGGGCAATGGCTATTCGACGCGCACAAGCTACGGGCAGAGCTGACGGCTACCGAAATTCGATTCTCGAAAACGCTCAGCGTCTCGGTTTGAACAAAGATGAAATCGCGAAGATGAAAAATCCCGTGCTCGTTCGCGAAGTCACGGGCGAATTGGACGCCGCCGCCTTGCAAGACATCACGCAATCGCGACAAGGCGGAATGCAACTGGGCGCGGTTGAGCAAGCGCAGTTGGACGCGAAGAAACTCACAAGTCAAATTCTTTCGAAAGCACCCGACGACGGCGATTTGACCAAAGCGGGCGCACGTGATTTTCTCGTCAACGCGGTTCGTGCAATCGCAACGCCCGAAGAATTGAACGCGATGACCACAGCGGACGGCGGTGTTACCGACGCGGGTGTTCGTCGTGTTCGCAATGCACTTTTCTCAGCCGCGTTCGGCGAAAAAGCAGGCTCGATTCTCACAAACCTTGCCGAAACAAGCGAAACCGCAGGCAACGTCGTCAAAAGCGTGACAAACGCCTTGACCGCGACCTCCGCGAAGTTCGCCCGTGCACGCGCCAATATCGCAAACGGAAACCTTGCACAAGTCGATTTGAATCCGATAATTCAAGCCGTCCAAAAACTTGCGGCTTTGCGTGAAGCGGGAACGCCTGTACTCAAACATCTGACACAAGAATCATTACCGGGGATGGATACCGAATCCGAGGAAGTCAAAGACCTTCTCGGATTTTTTGAAGGGCACAAAAGCCGTCCGCAAGAAATAACGAAATTCATGCACGCACTCGCCGACGGAATTTTGTCTAAGGCGTCGAACGACGGCGGCGGCTTATTTGGTGGTGCACCGGAAAGTATTTCACTCGCGAAAGTTATTGCAAACGCCCGTCAACAAGTTGAAGGCGACGACCTCACGCAAGAAATGCTCCAACACGAGCCGACCTTCAACTCAATCGCTGCCCGAATGCACAAACGCTTGCAAACGAGCAAAGACAAAGCTTTGAAAAATCTCGTCAATCGTTGGCTTGAAGCCGCGAAGAACGGCGACGATTGGGCATTGCGAACGCTCAACCGTTTCAAGGGCGACCCGACTGAACAAGTACTTTTCGATACAGAAGAGGAGAATTCCAATGAAAATTCGCAAGCCGCCGCGCCCGCACAAGGCACCGGCACCCAAGAAAATTCAAATCAAAACGCCGAATCTCAACAAGCTCAAGAGCCGCCACCGTTAAAGCATTACCCCAAAGGCTCAATCGGCGACAAACTCCATCGCAAGCTTAAAACGAAAACACATCCGTGGCTGGGCGCGTTCGCTGATTCGCTTTTGTCCAAAGCCACAAGCGGCGACACCGATGCTCAAAAGCAAGTTGACGGAATGTTGAAACGCGATTATTCCGACGAACAACTCGACGCGTGGGAGAATTCCTTAAATCCGAATACTCAATCGCAATCGCTCGAATCGACGCCCGAATCTGCACCCGCGCAGGTTACGGATACCCAAGAAAATCAAAGCGACGAAGTTCAACCGGCTCAAAACACACCGAGTTATCCGAGAGGTTCCAAGGGCGACAAACTCCATCGCAAGCTCAAAACGGATAAACACCCGCGTTTGAGGGCGTTCGTTGATTCACTCTTCGCCAACGCCTCGAATGGCGACAAAGCCGCGCAAGGACAAATCGACGAGTTTTTGACACAAGATTATTCCGACGAGGCACTCGACGATTGGGAGAATTCCTTAAAGCCGCAACCGATACGACAGCCGACCGACGCCGACATAAAAGTCGAAACCGACGACGTGCCCGAATCCGAATCACAATCTCAAAGCGCGTCCGTTGAAGAATCCCCCAACGAGACCGACGGCACCGAATCGAAGTCGGAGAACAAAACGTCGACGCCCGTTGAGAGACTTCGGGAACGTTTGAATCAGAATCGGGAGAAATTAACCGCCGAAGAGCAAGAACGCGGGGAACGAGTTATTAAATTCCTCGAAAGAGGACTTATCACAGAGCAAGAAGCGTCTTCAATGCTTGACCGTATTATAAACGGCGATAAAGCTCAACCCGAATCAAAGCCCGAAACTGAAACCGCGCCGAAACCCGAATCAAAGACCAAAACAAAATCCGAAACAACGCCCGAATCGAAGCCGGAATCGCAATCGGAAAACCAAACCGAGACGAAGGCGGAATCGAAGTCGAAGCCGCAAAAGCTTGAAGACGTTAAAGACTTCGACGAACTCGAAGAATACTTGAAAGAAAAACACAACGCCACAATCGACCCGAAAATTAAAAAGAAGTTGGACTTCACGGCGGTCAAAGAATTCTTGACGGGTGTTGAAAAAGTCTTCGCCGCTTTTCCTCGATTCGCGGGAAGAATCCACCACATAGGAATTTGGAACGCCAGAAGTAAAACAGTTCCTGCGCAGTTTTTCCCAAGCCATTTGAGAAAAGGCGTACAGATACAACTTAGCCCCGTTTTCTTCGCCCCGCAAAAAGTTGCAGAATACAGAAGTCTTTTGGTGGAAAGCAAGAAAAGTGGGCATAAATCAACGGACAACATTGAAGGGGACGGCGCACACGAAGCGGCGCACGCAATTCATCTTTTAGCCGACTTAAAAAACGGTTATCGCAGACGAACCGAATCAAACTATAGAGAACTTGCGAAACGCTTTGTTCAACAAGCGTACAACACAATCAAAGGTTTATTGAGCGGAAAGAGTTCAAGCGAAGCCGCAAAAGACATTTCAAAATACGCCGCAAAAACGCCTCGCGAAACCGTCGCAGAAGGAATCGCCGACGTAATTGAAAACGGCGAAAAAGCCAAGCCGCTCTCAAAGGCGATTTTCAACTCGATGAAAAAATACGTCGAGACCGATGAACTCTTCGAGCCCGTGATTTTGGGAAATGGCATTGAAAGTTTTCGGGACGAACTTTCGGCAGACGCGTTCTTGAAGTGGTTTAAAAAGAATTCAGCCCTAAACTTTATTCAGTTCAAGCGTCGATTGGGCGCACTTCGCGACAGAGGATTGGCGCAAATATTAGAAACAGCCGACAAAAGCGAGTGGGAATCGATTTTGAAGGCGCACGTTCCCGACGAAAAAATCATGGCAAGTTCCGACGAGTGGACGGACGCAAGAATCGCCGAAGCAATGAAAATCGTCGACGTTGAACGTGCCCTTTCGCAACTGGGCGCAACCCGCGACGAAAACGGAAAAGTTCACTTCGCGAACGAGGACGCACGGACGGATTGCGTCAATCACTTGAAGAACCACGAAAATCCCGACTTCAAACTTTCGCGTGTCGGCGACAAAGGGACGCTTGAGGATTACATCGGTGACGATTCCGAATTAACGCCCGTTCAAGCGGCGATTAAAAATTTCTGCGCGAAAATGGGCATTCCCGTCGTCTTTTTCCGAAGCGACGCCGACACTCAAGGCGCATACAGAAACGGCGTTGCATACATCAACGTCAATTCCAAAGCAACGCCCGAATTTGTTTTCCATCACGAATTGGGGCATTGGCTCGCCGCCGATAATCCGCAACTGTTCAATCAGCTGGTGAAACTCCTCGACATCACGGACGAACAGCGACAAGCGTATCGCGCCGCCACGAAACAATATGACTTGATCGACGACGAAATCGACGCGGAAATTCTTTGCGACAAATTGGGCGACGAAGCGCAACGAATGGGGCTGTTCAAAGACGCGAACAAAAAGGACGCCTCGTTGGTTGAACGTTTCCTTTCGTGGATTAAAGACGTTGCGGACAAATTTGTCGACTTCATGTTCAAGCCCGAAAACGGAATGTCCCGCTCGCAACGCAACCGGCTTTACGATTCGATTGGGAAACTCGCCAAATCGATTGTCGACGAACACGGGAACAAGAAATATCGCTACAACCGCGAAACGCACGCGCTCGAACACGCCGACGGAACGCCGCTTGAAAAACTCCCGCTGACTAAAGCAAACGATAAAAGCGGGACGAAATATTCTTTCGCGGGTGAAAAGGCGAAGACAGCCGACAAAGAATCGCTTAAGCGAGCAAAACGCATGAGTTCAGTCGGGGTCAGTCGAATATCACAGGACGCCGAAGAAAACAATCCGCGAGAGACGGCGGCGGGAAAATTCTTCATGAAAGCTGTCGATAAATTGTCGCGGGCGTTGCACTTGAAAGCCGACCGAATCATCAGCGAAGAAGACCAGCGTCAAGAAAAAATCGACCGTATTCTGAAGCAAGAAAAAGCGATGGAAGACTTCCAACAAAACCCGACGAAGGAGAATCAAAAGCGGCTCACAGAATTGGGCGTGACCGAAAAGCAATGGAAAGACTTTAAAAAAGGGAAACGGTACGGCGACGACCTCAGTATTCCCCAAAACGTTATCGGTTCGCCGTCAGATATCGCCGACAAAGTGAAATTGTTCCGTGCGTTTTTCCGGATGGGCGACAAAGCAATTCGCACTCAAATTCAACTGCGCGGGACGTTCATTCGCAGGTACAATCGGACATTGGAACTCGTTGGAAACAAAGAAGACCGCGAAAACCTTTTCGGATTGCTGTGGAAAGGCGACAAAGAACAAGAAGAATTCGGGACGCTCACCACTGAAGAAGTCGAAACCGCCAAAGCCAACCGACGCGAAGGCGAAAGCGAAACCAAAGCCATTCAGCGGGCGAAAGTCGAAAAGATTTGCTCCGAGCAAGGCGTTTCCGAAAACGTAGCTCAAGCGTATTTGGGCGTTCGCAAGATAATCCGCGCTTTGTATCGCCACATAGACGAAGCCCGCCGCCATCCTCACAGACAGAGAAAATGGCTGTCCGATACCGCAGTCGAAGACCTCAAGAACAATAAGTTCGTCGAAGACATTGTAATCGGCGAAAAGCGCGACCATGCGGGAAGACGCCTTGTCTCTTACAAGGAATACGCAAATCAAGAACACTCGTTTATCCTCAAGAATCAAGACCAACTCGATAAGTTCAAACGAGACTCCGCGATTCAAGTCCTTGACGTATATCAAGACCCAACCACGGGACAAACCATCGTGAAGATTCGCGAAGGTATTTCAAAGCTCAAAGAAGAAGTCGGATTCATTCCGCATTTCTTCCACGAGTATTCCGCTGTGATTAAGAACAAGGACGGAAAACAAATAAGCCCGACGCTTTTCACCGCCCGAAGCGAACGCGAAGCCATCAAGCTAGCCGAAAAGTGGAAGAAGGAAAATCCCGACGCTCTCAAAGACGGCGACAATATCTACATCACGCCACGCGGGCTTGACCGTGAATTGGGAATTGACACCAAAGACATTTCGCCCATCATCGGTGATAAAAACTACACCGAAATGGTGCAACGGGTGACCAAATTCCACGACATGACGCTCAAAGAACTGCAGGAAGCAAATTCCAATCTCAAACGTCCGGAAATCAAAGGCAAAACGGGACTGCACCGCTGGCTGGGCAATCTTGTCAACCGCAAAGGCGCACAGGGCTTTGTTGAAGATATGGATTGGGTGTTGCGCCATTACATCAACCTTTCGACCAGATACACGGCAATGGAATCCGAATTCAAGCCGCAAGCCGTAAGTCTCTTTGAACAGCTTTTCGGCGCGTTCGACGACGACTATTCGCGTTTGCCTTTGGCGGAGTATATCAAGGACTACATCAAAGACGTAAACGGAAATCCGACGCGGGTTGAAGAACTCATGAACAAGACGCTCAACCATTGGGAATTCTATCGCAAGTTCGTGCAGTCGACTTTCGGGAATCGCGGTTGGCTGAACGCCGCCGATACTGCCTCGCGTTGGACGGCTTACATGAAGCTGGGCTTTTACAACATGTCGAGCGCAATACTCAACTTAACGCAAATCATCAACGCGGGCGGTTATTTGGGCAAGCACGGCGTCACAGACGGCTACAAGCTCCTCGCCAAACATATGGGCAAGTTACTTGCTCAACGCGGGAAGCTAACGCACGAACAACTCAGAATCTTGACCGAAAGCGGCGTAATAAACGACCTCGGAATTGAGACAACCGAAATTTACGACAGGCAACAATCCGACTTTTCGCTCCTTCGTCACCCGCTAAAGTCAATTCAATGGCTTATGAACAGCGGCGTAAAAAAAGGCGCGAAAGTCGAAACCATCGTAAATTCGACAATGGAAGCGTTTCAAGCAATGGATATGCTTTGCCGCGCCGCGACGACATTGGCGGCTTACGAACAAGCCCGTGCGCAAGGCGAAACCAAAGACAACGCTTTGAAGTACGCCGCAGACATCAACCGCAAGGCGAATTTCGACTACAGCATTGCGGACGCACCGAACATTTTCCGCCGCACGGGACCCGTCGGGAAAGTCCTTTTGCAGTTCCAGAAGTATCCGATTAAGCAACTCGAATTGCTTTATGATATGGCTCCTTGGAGCAACACGACCAACCGAAAACAAAAAATCGCTTTTTGGTTACCGTATTTCTTGGCTCTCGGAATGATGGGGATTCTCCCGTTCTTCGACTGGGGCGATAAAATCGCAAACAAGTTCGGATTCTTCCCGAAAGATTTTGTTGAAGAAGTCGTCATTGAGGGAATGCCAAAGCTTTTCGGCGAAGAATATGGCAAAGAAATTTCCCGTGCGTTGCTTTACGGCGGCGGCGCGTTGGCGAATGTCGACGTGAGTAAACGAGCGGGACTGGCAAGCTTTTTGGACAACGACCTCAAGAGCCTGTTTTTGGGCGCGACGATTTCATCCGTTTGGAACGTCGGCGAAAACCTTTTGGCGGGCGAAAAAGCCAACGCCGTTCGCAGTCTCAGCCCCGGCTTGTACAACTATTACGCGGCGTTTGAAGGCGAAACGACGGGCAAGCGCGGACGTACAAACATGCGCTATGACGACTTCGGGTCAAGGCTTGTGCGTGCCTTCGGTTTCCGTTCCGCCGACGAATCAGCAATTTCGGACGCTGAAAGAATTCAACGCCATCGCGAAAGCGAACGCCGACTCGAAGAACAAGAAGCAATCGACGCTTATCTCGACGACCCGTCGGATAAAAATCTCGAACGACTTCAGGAATTGCGGATAAAGCCCAAACGCGTGAAAGACGAACGCCGCAAGAAAGAACTTACCCGTTGGGGACGCTTTGAAGACGGACGCTCGAAGAAACAACGGGCAAGTGAAGAGTTCCAAAGCTTAGACAACTTCGTGGATGAAGATTAATTCGCGAAGTTTTTTATTGCGCCGAAAGGAGGTGAGCACATGAGCAGATACATTTTGCGGGAAGCTTTTCAAAAACTGGCGGAGACTTCGGGCACCGTCGTAAACATTTCGGCGGTCAAGGTTGAACTCAGCGAACAAGCGACTTCGGGCACTGGCGTGATTCTGTTCCCGAGCAGAAAAATTTCGTTCGGTTCCCCGATTTTCGCGGCGAAGGCAGCGGGTGAAAGCGGCGCGGCGGTTATCGGTGTCATCAGGACGAGCGCGAAAAACACAAGCGGAAATACATTCTACGACGGCGACGACGACACAGTCACCGACGCCGAACTTGAAGACGTATTCAACGGCATGACACCCGGCAACAAAGACCCGTCCGACAATGAAGTAATCACGGACGCAGAACTTCAAAATCTTTTTAACGGAGGAAATTAATCATGGGTATGAGCAAAGACGCAGTTTTGGACACTCTTGCGCGTTTCAAGGTGCTCCAAGACGAACAAAACGAAGCGAAATTCGTCGCGAAAGAAGCGGGCAAAACGTTAATCAGCGACAGCGACGTCAATAAGCTCGCAAGTATCGAAAAGGGCGCGCAGAAAAACCCCGACCTTTCGGGCTACGCGACCAACGAAAAAATTCAACTCGCGATTGAGGCTATCGGAAGTATTTTCGGCGGCGAATACACTCCGCCCGTTACTCCCGAACCGCCGACAAATCCCGACGACGGTGGCGGCGACAACGACGACCCCGACGACGGCGACGAAACCATCACCGACGAGGAAGTTGGCAATATTTTCCACTGATTGGAGGGGTGAACAATGGCTGTTTCAAAAGCAACCGTTCTTAACGCGCTCGCGACCTTCAAGGGCTTGCAGGACAACGCCAACGCCGCAAAATATGTCGCGCAAGAATCGGGCAAAGGTTTAATCAGTTCCGCCGACCAATCCAAACTCGACGGTATTGCAAGCGGCGCACAAGTCAACCTTATCGAATCGGTAACCGTCGACGGCGTGACGCAATCCGTCAACAGGAAAAATGTCGCGCTTGATATGTCCGCTTACGTCAAAGGTACCGAAATCGCCAGCAATCTCCGCTACAAGTCAATTCTCAACTCCTACGGGAATCTTCCCGTCAGCGGTCAGAAAATCGGCGACATGTACAAAATCAAAACGGCGGGCGGTTCGGACACGAACGGCGTTGCGATTAAAGCCGGCGATTTTGTTTTCTGGAACGGGACGGGTTGGGACTTACTTTCGGGCAATGTCGACCTTTCGGGATTCGTTCAGGCTCAAGACGGCAAAGGACTTTCAACCAACGACTTCACCGACGAATTGAAATCCAAACTCGAAACGCTCAGCGACACCACCATCGAAACCATTACCGAGGCGGAAATTCAAGCTATGTTTGAATAACGCGAGGAGGGTTGAACAATGGCGGATACCAAGGTTGTCGACCTTGCGGCTTTAAATACCTTCAAGAGGTTACAAGACCTTGCGAACGCCGCGACATACGTTCCAAAAGACGGCGAAAAAGTTCTTTCAACGAACGACTTCACCGACGAGGGAAAAGCCCGACTCACCGAATTGACGGCGAATTTGGGCGGTTATCAAGTCGCCACGGACGAACAAGTTAATTCAATGCTTGTTGACGTTTTCGGCGATTAATTTTCGACTTCGGCGTCGCTCTTCGGCTGCAGACGAACACGCGGCGTTGATATAAAAAAACTTTTTGGAGGATGATTTTTCATGGCAACTTACGAAACCAACAATCTCGTTAAATTGGGCGGACTTCAAGCTTTGGCGCAACGCACAAAAAGCGAACTCGACGCGCTCGACAACAAAATTGCGGTGTCGTTCCGTTCGTTGAGCGTCAGCGGTAATACCGTCAGTTTCTTCAACTCGACCGACGCAAGCGGCACGGCTTTGGCGTCCTTCGACTTCCCCGAAGAAATTTTCCTTGACCAGCTTCAGACGCAATTCGTCCCGAACTTCACGTTCAGTGCGGCGACTTACCCCGGCGCAACCGACCCGAATTTGGATGGCAAGCCCGTTTTCGTCTTGGCAGTCAAGGGCGACGCAACGACCAATCCGACGCTTACTTACAGCTTCGTGAACGTTGAGGCTCTCGTCGACGTTTACACGGCGGGCGACACTTCCATTAACATCAACGGCTACAACGTCAACGTCAGAATTTCCGCCGACACGGGCAACTTGCTTGAACTCAAGAATGACGGCTTGTTTGTCGGTTCCGACGACACCAAAGTCGACAAAGTCGAAGGCAAACAACTTTCGACGGAAGACTACACCACGGCTGAAAAGACGAAACTCGCGGGCATTGAAAACGGCGCACAAGTCAACATCATCGAAACGGTGAAAGTTGACGGCGTTGCACTCACCCCCGACGCGAACAAAGCCGTCGACGTTAACCTTTCGGGCAAGACGGACAAAGTCGCAAACGCCACTAACGGGGACTTTGCGGGACTCGACGCCAACGGCAACTTGACGGATTCGGGCGTGACCATTGCCCCCGACGCCGACGTTACCGCTATGATTACGGACGTTTTCGGCGAAGCTGACTGAACTTAATTTCAGTTTGGAATGTGGAGTTAGGAGTTGAGCCGGCGATTCAAATCTTAATTCCTAATTCCTAATTCCTAACTCCTAATTGCAGGAGCCCGTTTGTTTTCAGGAGGCGACTCTATGGACAACGGACAAAACTTAGCGCGGGCGCGTCACCTCGAAGACGTTGCGAACGGCGCAAAACGCTATGTCCTCGCCGAAATCCTAGACGTTACAAACGCCGTTGCCGCTGAACTTCAAACAATTACCGTTGACTTCACGGGCGCGACTTCAATCGCGGGCGGTTTAAGCGGTCATGTCCCTGCACCACAGGCGGGCGACCAAAACAAATTCTTGCGCGGCGATGGAACTTGGGTTGGCGAAGAAACTTTCAGTCCCTCGGAAATTCATGCGCTATTCTCTTAAAAGGGAGGAGTGACTTTCGTGGTTTCAAAAAATACTGTTGTGAACATGTTAAAGGTTTTCCATGACGATATGGTTGATTTCGTCGAAAACTTTTCGGCTTCGGCAATCGGCGGAGTAACTTATTCTGACTTCACGGGCGCAACTTCAATTACGGGCGGCTTGAGTGGTCTTGTTCCCGCACCTTCAGCCGGTGAAGAAAATTATTTCCTTCGCGGTGATGGAACTTGGGCAAGCATTTCCGGCGGCGGCGGAGTGATTTATTTGAGCACGCCCGAACAAACAGGTTCGCTCACGTATAACGGTTCTGAACAAAGTCCCGCGTGGCTCAATTACAGTTCTGAACAAATGGCAATCGGTGGGACGACAGCCGCAACCGAAGCGGGCACTTATACAACGACTTTCACGCCGCAGGGCTTGTGCGCATGGCTTGACGGCACGTCGAACACGAAACAAGTCACGTGGACAATCGCAAAAGCCGCGCTCAATCTTTCGGCGACAATCGACGGAGCTGTCGGCTACGGTTCGACGGGCACAATTTCCGTCACGGGCAACGCGGGCAACGGCGAAGTCACCGCAACTTCAAGCAACGACACGATTGTTGATGTTCAAAGCGCGTCAACCGATTCGGTGACGGTTCAAGCCGCCGGCGTTTCAAATAATGACGTGACAATCACAATCAACGTCGCCGAAACAACGAATTATCTTGCGGGCTCGACGACGTGCGCGGTTTCAACCGAAAAAGGCACGTGCACAATGACGCTGTCGGAAACTTCGGGCATTGTCGGTTTGGACGACACGGCAACGATTACCGTGACGACACCGAGCGACGGGACGTTATCCGTAACGTCAAGCGACACGGAAGTTGCGACCGCCACAATCAGCGGCAACACGGTCACCGTCACGGGCAAAGGCGCGGGCAACGCAATCATCACCGTTTCGCAGGCGGCGGGCACAAATTACAACGCACCCGAATCACAGACGTTTTCGGCGACAGTTCAAATTGTCGTCGGCAATACGCTCAATGAAACAAGCTGGTCGACAATTTCAGCCGTTGCAAAAGCCGGAATCGGTGACACGCACTGGGACATCGGCGACTGCAAAGAAGTCACGCTTAACGGCAAAATCGGCAACCAGTTGACGCTGAGCAATCAGAAGTTGTGCGTGTTTATCCTGCATTTCAACTATGCGCTGAACGGCAAGGCGGACAATAATATCATCTGGAGCGGCTTCAAGACCGCGCTCACGAACGGCAAAGACGTTGCGCTCTGCGACGCCAAATACGGTTCAAGCTCGATTGACGGGACGATTTGTTTTAACATGAATCACACGGGACAAACGAACAACGGTAGCGGCAACGGTTACTATGGCACGAACTACGGCGGTTGGAAAGGTGCCGATTTCCGTTATGACGTTTTAGGCGCAACAAGCACACAGCCGAGCGGATACGGTTCAGCGAAAACGGCTTCATGCGTCGGCTACAACGCGACTGACGCGACGCTCACAAGCCCGAAGTCGAACACATTGCTTGCCGCGTTGCCGTCAGACATGAGAAACGCCTTGAGACTTTGGAGCCGTTGGGTTGACGCGAAAGGCAACTGTTCAAACGTCGAAGCAAATATCGAAGAGACAATCGACGCCGTGACGTTGCTCACCGAATGGGAAGTTCAAGGCGCAAGAACTTACGCGAACGACTACGAAAAGAATCACCAAAAGCAGATGGATTATTACAAAAATGGAAATTCCAAGATAAAATACAGGCATGATTCAACGTCGTCGGCTGTGTGGTGGTGGGTTGCCTCGCGTTATTACTACTACACTCGTAACTTCTTTATTTTATCCACCGACGGTTCTGCCAGTTATCGCTACGCCTATTATGCGGGTTGTTTGGCTCCGGCTTTCAAGGTATAGCGTAGCGGTCTCATCGTCACGAAAGTCCCGCGCCCGACAGGGTGCGGGCAACGCCCAAAAAGCATTTGACCCGTCAAGCCGATTGTGATAAATTGGCGCGGTTGAATTTTCATTAAACGGAGAGTTTGTCATGTCAGTATTAAAAGCCAAACGCGGAATCAGTAAAGCGGAATTCGTCAACACCGCGAACAAGATTTACACGGAAACCTTGTGGTTCTTGTCGCGGCTTTCGGCAAGGTATTCGCGGCTTTTGGCGACCGATACGATTCATCTTGCGCACGAAATCATTGCGAATGCAGAAAAAGCCAACACAATGCAACCTGTCGACCAAGTTCGATTCGAGTTGCGGGAAAAATATTTTCTCAGTGCAAAAGCGGCTTTGGGCGCGTTGGACGTTCAGTTGGCTCACATCTACAATTTGTTGATGTTGAATCCCGAAGGGGCATTCGACAACAAAGACAAAAGCGGCGCGATTCAAAAGCTCGACAAGATGGCTGAAAAACTCGGTTGCTTAATCGACGACGAAGCGAAACTTTTGGCGGGCGTACTGAAATCCGACAAACAAACTTTCGCGAAGAAAACAAAATCTTAGGTGCGTCTCTGTAAATCAGTCGTCGGCTGTGTGGTGGTGGGTTGCCTCGCCTAATTACAACAACAATAATAACTTCTGTAATGTAAACACCGACGGTTCTGCCAATAATAACAACGCAAATAATGCGGGTTGTTTGGCTCCGGATTCCAAGATTACAGGTCACAAACAGTAACGGACAGTGAAGAAAAGACCTTTTTGAAAGGAGAGACGTTTCCTGTGGCTAATGCCCAAAACAGTTCCGCTGATGTTCCTGCACGTACGCCGCCTCAAAATGAGCGCGTGCATGGCGAGAAATGTACCTCATCCCGTTTCATGTGTAGCGAACAAAGCCGATTAGACGGTACCCGACAAAATATCGGTACAGCGGGCGAATTTCCTCGAATGAGCAGGCGAAAAGGCAGACGCGTTCGTCGTCAAGCCAAACGCCTGAAAATACGTCAAGACCGTTGTGACGAACTCGGCGGCGCGGACGAAGTTTTCAACTATCGCGACCTGTACAAAGCGGGCAAGAAATGTTGCAACGGTGTCCGTTGGAAACAAAGCGTCCAGAATTTTGAACTGCGACTTTTCAGCGGAACCGCCGCCCGTCGTCGAGCCGTTTTGAGCGGTAAGTACAAATTTTCTCCGTATGTCCATTTCACATTGTGCGAACGCGGGAAAGTCAGACCAATCGACGCGCCGCGTATTCAAGACCGACAAGTCGAAAAAGTCTTCACGCAAAAGGTTTTGTTGCCGCTGTACCAGCCGAGCATGATTCACAACAACGGCGCAAGCTTACCGAACAAAGGTTTTCATTTCAGCCAAAGAATGTTGGTCAGAGATTTGTGTCGCCACTTCAGAAAATACGGACGCGAAGGCGGAATTATTCTTGCGGACGGGAAAAAATTCTTTCCGAGTGCGAATCACGACTACATTTATTCGCGCCACGAGAAATTCATCTTGAACGACGAATTAAGGGCGTTCGGCGACGCGGTAGTCAAAACCATACCCGGCGGTGTCGGAATGCCGTTGGGCGTCGAACCCAGTCAAGCGGAAATGATTGCCTATCCTTCGGAAATGGACAACTACTTGTCCGCGCAGTGCAAATTGACGGGCGGGCATTATATGGACGATTTCTATAATCTTTTGCCGCCCGATACGGATTATCGCGAAGTGCTGAAAATCTTGCGTGAGCAGGCAAAGCGTTGCAAATTCAATTTCAACGACAGCAAGACGCGCTACGTGCCGTTGACGAAGCCGTTCCGTTACTGCAAAACGAAATACATCTTGACCGAGAGCGGAAAAGTTGTCATGCGCGCCAATAAAAAAGCGGTTCCGCGTGACAGACGAAAAATTAAATCTCTTCATAGAAAATGGTGCGCAGGCGAAATCGACCTTGAAACCGTTTGGGCAAGCGTCAACGGGATGTTTGCATATCTCGACAATTACAACGAACACAACAACGTTTTAAAACTTCGGCGGCTGTTTTACTCGTTATTTGGTTTTTCCTGTGAATCAATCGAAAATTTTAGACGGAGTGAACGCGATGGAATACATCACGGCAAAAAGATTCAAGCGTGACGGCGTCGGCGGACATTTCAACATCCCGTATGGCACGAAACTTGAGAAAATCGACGGGACGTTGTGGTTCGGCATTCGTGCTGTGTGCAAGTCTCGAAGCGCGGCGGCGCATGAATATTTCGCCCGCAACGACGACGGCAACGGACTTGAACGATATCGATTGTCGCACGCGATAATTAAAACCCTCGGCGGATTCAACGCTAATCCTGACCGCTGGGAAAAAGTTTTTGAAAATGAATTGGCGCAAAAATATCGTCGCACCGAACACCAAGATTATTGGTTGTGGAACGACGATTTTTTTAATGCTCCGATTGACGATTTGAAACAAATTGCCGCACTTGTCGGCGTAAAAGGAGTTTGAGCCATGTATAAAATTATTGACACGAAAGACGGCGCAGTTATTGGAAGTGCCGAGCGACTGCTTTTCATCCGAAAAAAAACTTCGACGGGTTGTTTCCTCAGCACAACGGCAAAAGATGCGCAAGGCATTGCATTTCAAGGCACACCGTACAATCTGCAAGGACGTGACGGAGTTGGCGCGGAAGATACCGTGATTCTCGTCGAAGTTGACGCGGGCACCGAAGCGGACGAAACTGCGGCGGCTTTGGCTGAGAACAGCGCGGCGATTGACAATATCATCATCAGCATGTTGGGGGTGTGAATCATGTTTGAGCGACTGAAAAGACTTTACAACGAAGGCAAACTCGACGAAGCGGCAATTCGTAACGCCGTCGAAAAAGGCTGGCTGACCGAAGAACAGGCGAATGAAATCCTCAAACCTCCCGAAAATCAAAACAACTGAAGTGCCGACGGGCACTTTTTTTATTGGCAACATGAACGTTCGATTCATTGGAGTTGATTTCATTGGAAGAAATGCTATTGAAAATCGGCGAATTCGGAGCATTGGGCGTTGTGACGATTTACTTGCTCACCAAGGGCACCTCGGCTTTGAAAGATTTAGCCGATTCAAACAAGTCTCTCGCGGATTCGGTTAAAACTCTCGCCGAAAAAGTGAACGTACTCGATGGTCGCTTGCACGCTTTTGAGCACCAATTCCGCGCCATTGAAAACCGTCTCGACAAGATAGAAAACCAATTCACGGAATTTCGCCGTTATCTTGAGACCAACAACATCCGCAAACGAAAGGATGATTCAAAATGAGAATTTTCATTAACCCCGGACACGACGTGCAACTTGACCCCGGCGCGTGCGGTAACGGACTTCGCGAAGCTGACATTGTCTTGAAAATCGGCAAACGCGTCGAAGGCTACCTGCGGGCTGTCGGCTATGACGTGAAACTTTTCCAATACGACGGGCTCGGCGAAATTTGTTTCGACGCAAACGCATGGAAAGCAGACTTGTTCGTTTCAATTCACTGCAACGCGGCGACGGGCACTGCAAAAGGCACTGAAACTTTTTCATCGGGCGGCATGAAAAGCACGCGTCTTGCGGAAAAGATTCAAGCACAAATCATCAATTCGTTGCCCGTCATCAATCGTGGCGTGAAGACAGCAAATTTTTACGTGCTCAAACACACGGACGCGCCCGCAGTTTTGGTTGAGACAGCTTTTATCGATAATCCTGACGACGCCAAACTTTTGATTGACCGTGAAGACGATTTCGCCCGTGCAATCGCTCGCGGCGTCACCGATTATTTCGCCAACGAAAAGCCGTTGCCCGACGTTGTTGACACACCAACGCAATCGGGAACTGTCGGTTCACATTTCAACGCGTCCGAATTCGTCTGTCACTGTTGCGGGCAAGGTTCGGTTGATTCGCGACTGATTGAACTGCTGGAAGAACTCAGAGCAAAAGCAGGCAAACCGGTTCACGTCAACTGCGGCTATCGTTGCTCGAAACACAATAAAGAAGTCGGCGGCGTCCCGAATTCTCAGCACGTGCTGGGAACTGCGGCTGACATAACAATTCCCGAAATCGGCTTTAAGCGTGCGCGTGAGCTCGTTGAAAGTATTGACTTCGACGGGACAGGATTTTACCCGCCACTTGAAAACGGCGGCGCGTGGTTCATTCATGTCGACGTTCGTGACGGCGGTATCGGCTCACACGTCGAATGGTGGAATTGACATGTGGAACGTCGTTTTACTTGTCGCTACCGACCAATACGGAAATTCGGTGACCATTGACCAAGACAAAGTCAAAATCGCGGCGTTCACGGACAACGGAGCGCGAGTTTCACGAAAAATTTTAATCGACGAAACGCCACCTTGCTTGTCCGTTGCCGTCGACGACCTTTTGAAACAACTGACGAAAGGCAATACCGATTGACGAATAAAGCCCTCTCCAAGTTCGGAGGGGGCTTTTTGAGTATCGGGCGGTAGCCTGCACGTAGACTGCACGGCTCAAACAAATGCCTGACGTGCTCCAAAAAAATTATCCCCCGACTTCGGTCGAGGGATTTTTGTTGCGGAAAATTTCAGCGGCAATACAAAACAAATTCGCCGGAATTCACCATGAGCCAATCCAATCCGAAATATTTTAAAATTGCCCGTTGGTCGTCGTCCAAAAGATAATCCGTACAATCGATTCTGTAATGGCGGAAAGCGAATTCATAATCGGGACGCAAAGATTTTATATACGTCGCCAAAGTCCACAAATCTTTGGGCTTGTGATAGGCACTGACCGCCATTTTCGGCTTGCAACGGGTGATTGTCTTCGCCGCACCGTGAAGCATGTCGAGTTCCGCGCCTTCGATGTCAAGCTTGATGTAATCGACACGTGGCAAATTTTTTCGCGCAACATAGGTATCCAAATCAATGAACTTTCCGCGCATGTTACCCGAAGAATCTTTATAACTGCTCATGCCATATGACGAATAATTTTCTTCGTATTCTTTGTCGCTCAAACCGAAGTTTTCAAGCGTGATGTTGGGGTTTTGTCCGATGCGTGCAAGGCAATTTCGGTAATTGTTTGCGTCCATTTCAAAGGCAAAAACTTTTGCGCCGAGGTTTGCGAAATTTAATGCAGTGGCACCGTCGTAAGCCCCGCCGTCGATTGCAATGTCGCCTGCCGTCGGTAAAAATCCGTCCAAAAAATATTGAGGTTCGGGCGCGAAACGATAATCGCTGACTCGTCCCGTCAAGCGTCCTCTGATAACTGCACGGAAAGATTTTTTTGATTCGTCGTCGATAAAACTTTCGTGCACGGCGTAAAGTTCAGGCAGATGTTTCATCACCAGTGAAAAATATTCATGTTGCCTGTTGGAATAAAGCATTGTGATGACTTCGATGCCGTGGCGCAGGAAATACGGCGTGAACGCACGATCTCTGAGCAGTTCGACGAGGAAGACTTCTTGCGGCTTGACGGGGAAATTTTCTTCGCCGAATCGCTCAAAATCTTCCAGCGCGACAACAGGCACGTCGACAAAATTTCTGAGCACATCAGCTTGACGGTCTGCCAAAACAATCGCGCATGTGACGTTCAGCCCCGCTCGAAACATTGTTTGAATATTTTCTACCGCATCGCTCGGTTTCAATTCAAAGCCGAAAAAAATTCCGACGGGCGTTTGATGCGTCACCAGTTGTTCCAAATGCACGTTGAAACGCTCCGAATGCAAGTCGGAAATTAATTTGACGAATTCCGCGCTCATGTTATGCCTCCAATTTTTTCGCAAGCAACTGATTGACCAGTTGAGGATTCGCCTTGCCTTTCGTGAGCTTCATGACTTGCCCGACGAGCGCACCGACAGCTTTTTTCTTGCCGCCGCGATATTCTTCGACAGCTTTGGGATTTTTCGCAATAACTTCGTCGATAACGCTTTCAATCGCGCCCGTGTCGGTAATTTGCACCAAACCTTTATCGCGAACAATTTTTTCGGGCGAGTCGGGCGACTTCCACATTTCGGCGAAAACAGTTTTGGCGATTTTGCCGCTGATTGTGCCTTTCGCGATAAGCTGAATCATTTCGGCAAGTCTTTTCGCGTCAACGGGAGAATTTTCAATCGTCAAGCCGTCCGCGTTAAGATTTTTCGACAAATCGCCCATAATCCAATTCGCGGCAACTTTCGCGTCCGCTCCGCCGTCAACAACCGAATCGAAGTATTCAGCCATTGCGCGTGAGCTTGTGATAATTCCGGCGTCGTATTCGCTCAATCCGAAAGTTTTTATCAGACGTTCGCGGCGAGCATCGGGCAATTCGGGCAAAGATTTTCTGAACGCGTCAATTTCTTCGTCCGTCGTGACAATCGGCGGCAAATCCGGTTCCGGCATGTAACGATAATCGTGCGCGTCCTCTTTTGAACGCATCGACTGCGTAATTCCGCGTTCGGGGTTCCAAGTTCGCGTTTCCTGAATAATTTTGCCGCCGTCGTCCAAAACTTCCGCTTGACGTTCGATTTCGTAGTTAATCGCGTCTTCGAGAGCTTTGAACGAGTTAATATTCTTCATTTCTGTTCGCGTTCCGAGCTTTTCGGAGCCAATCGGGCGCAACGAGACGTTGATGTCGGCGCGCAGGTTGCCTTCCTCCATGCGGCAGTTGCTCACGTCGATATATTCGAGAATCGACTTGATTTTTTCCATGTAAGCGCGAGCTTCCGCCGCCGAATGCATGTCCGGTTCGCTGACAATCTCAATCAACGGAACACCCGTGCGATTGTAATCGACGTTCGAGCTTGCCGAATCTTTAATCGTGGTTCCGCTGTGAACGAGCTTGCCCGCGTCCTCTTCCATGTGAATTCGCGTCAAACGGACAGTTTTTTTCACTCCGTCAACGTCAATGTCCACATGACCTTCATAAGCAATCGGCAAATCGTATTGCGAGGTCTGCCAATTCTTCGGAAGGTCTGGATAGTAATAATTTTTGCGATCGAACTTGCTGAACTTATTTATTTTGCAATTTGTCGCAAGTCCGGCTTTGATGGCGAATTCGACGACTTTTTTATTGATTGTCGGCAAAACGCCCGGCAATCCCAAACACACGGGGCAAACGTGCGTATTTTGTTCCGCGCCGAAAGTCGTTGCACAGCCGCAGAAAATTTTCGTTGCGGTTTTAAGTTCGGAATGAATTTCCAAACCGATAACTGCTTCGTAATCCAAAATAATCACCTCAAAAATTTTTTTCAGTAAAGATAACCTTCAGCAAATGACTTGAACTTTTTGATTCGGTCTTCGCTGTCGACACCGTTGCGTTGATTTATCGTCAAGCGATTTTTTTCAACGTCGGTCGCAGAATTTTTGACGACGTAAGCATCATTTTCGCACGTAACGTAAACATCGCCGAAGTCAAGCCGCATACCCAATTCGTCGCGGGAAATGTTGTCGTGCGCGTCAACTGCCTTTAAAAACGGCTGATAAGAATTCGTCGACATTTTGTTTTCAGTCCACATTGCGGCGAAATAATACGGCGCGTCCGAAAAATTTTCCCAACGATATTTTCCGTAACGCGACGGGCGAAATTCGGCGTACTTAATGAAATAATACGTCCACTCGAACGAAGAATTTTTTTGGCAGCCGGCAAGATAATCGTCAATGATTCGTTGCAGGTAATCATCCGTGAAAGTTTTTGCACTGTCCAAAAGAATTTCCAAAGCAATTTGCGTTTCCTCAAAACGCTCAATCAGCGCGCTCTTGTGGAAAAGATTTTGCCACGACTTCGGTCGCGTTGAGCCGAGCTGATAACGCCAACCATTGTTGTCAACTTGCCAATAATCGCCGCAAGCCAACAACGCGCAAGAAATTTTGTCGTAATCGCAATCGAACAGCGAAATGAACCGCGAAAAATATTCGGGATGTTCCAAGCCGATAACGCCGATTCGCCCGTACAACAAATAATGATCTTCCAACTCGAAAAGCGATTCGGCTTTATCGGGATTTTGTTTCGTCCACGAAAGTTTGTCGCGCTCCTCCGTCAGCTGAATTTCGTTGAAGTTGTAATTGTTTTCGGCAGCGAGTTCATTGCGTTGTAAAATTTTCCCGTCGATGATTATGTTGTCGACCTGCTCAAGCATTGCGGGAATTCTGTTGCCGTTGTTGCGCGCCGTGCTGTTGCTGAGTTCGGCATCTCCGGAATTCGTGACCAGATTATTCACGATACGAATTCTGCGCCGAAAGTCCGCGTCCGAAATTTTTTCACGGTTAAGCAGATACGTTTGGAACGCGTACAGCATGACGACTTTGCCGAGCCCAAAATTTTTGTTGAAAGACTTCACGCAGTCGCCGAAAAAATCCGCGTCGTCGAAGTAAGTAATAATTTTCCCCGCCGCGTGTCGGTTGACATCTTTTTTATTGCGGCTGCCTGCGGAAACTCTGTCGGCAAAGAATTCCGGAATTTTTTCGAGCTTGGCAAGTTCGCACCAGCAATCGAAACTTTTTTCCATGAAATCGACATTTGCCCGCACGTCACCGCCGAAAAATTCTTCAAGCAAAATAAACGGATCGTCGCGCTTTTTGCCGTAGGGCGTGTCGTCTTTTTTATAAAGAATCACGTCGCACAGAAAACCGAAGTAAGCCAAAAATCCGTCGTCGACCAAATTATTTTCGTCGCGGTAAGTCCACAGCAAATCCGTCCAATCGGTGTCGATTTTCAAAATGATTCTGTCGGAAAGTTCGCCGTCAATTTCGTCGAGCTTGCGTTTGAATTCCGCCTTGAAGTGCTCAAAGTCTGTCAAAGGTTTGCCGCGTGAATTCATGGTGACGTAAAGTTCATCAGTCAAGCCCAAGTCTTCAATCGACAAAAAATAAAACGAAATCACGCCGTCTTTGAGTTTGTCCCACAGATTTTCCGCGTCGTGAAACTTTTCGTTGATGGCGTCAAGCATGACGAGCATTGAATTGACGGTCGGATCTTTTTTCCAGCTTAACGGGAAGTTTGCGTGATTTTCTATTTCGGCGGACAAAGTTTCGTCATTGAAATTAACTTCGGCGTCAACCAGAAACTTGCAAAATTCCCGCGAATCGGGGCGCGTGTCGTAAGAAAAATTTTTCAGAAATTCCGTCTCGGCGAACGAAACATGTGACTTTCGGGCGGCGTACCAATGCAACAGGAACAGCGTCGTCAAACGTTGCTGACCGTCAAGCGGCGTCAAAATTCCGTCGCTCAAGTCGCCGTAAATAAAATCGAGTTTGATTTTTGTATCGGTCGTGACGGCTTTATACAATGCATCCAAAAATCTTTCGCGCACGCGGCAAATTTCGGCGGTGTTTCTGCCCTGCGCGTAGTCGCGTTGAATTTTCGGGATAACGATTTTGCGAACCGACACATTGTCGAAAATGTTCATGAACGTTTGCAGTGATTCGGGCATGTCAATTCTCCTTGTCCGCAAATTTAATCGGCTCCGACAAAAAATCTTTCAGCACAAAATTAATCGCCCGAATGTATTCGCGGCGGTCGGTTGCGCTCCAAAAATGAATTTGAGTTTGTTCCGATTTGGTGTAGTATTTCAGGAACGCCATCTTTGTGCAAAACGGAATGAACGCGCCGTGCATGTCGAGATTAATAATTTCGTTGCGCTTCACGTCAAAAACGGAATTGCCCAACGCGGAATTGTTTTCGCACTTGAGCAAGGCAAGATTGGCGATTGAGTCAATGGTTGATTCGCTCATGCTTTCGGGCGAAAGTTTGTCGAGAATTTTTTTCTGCAGGGCACGGAATTTTTCACCTTTGATTTCGCTGATCTTGAGCAACTTGTCAATTTCGTCAAGCAAAGTTTTGTTATCGTCGGGGAAATTTTCCAACGATGCCCGATGAAGTTTGAGCCACTCGCGCCACTGTTCCTGCTTGCCGACTTCCTGCGAATTGACGGCGTGAATGTGTTCAAGGCTCCACGAATTTTTTTCGTCGCCGAATTTGTACTTGTCGAAGGGAAACCATTGCGATTGTTCGCCGTTTTGCCGCACGGATTCGACGTTAAACAAAAGCAACAACCTGCGAATTCGTTCGGCGTCCTCGGTGTAATTCCACGCGGAATAATTTTCGTCGACTTTAAGCTTGATGCTTGCTTTAATCAGTTCGTCAAGTTGCGACAAAAATTCCCGCTTGGATTTATTTTTTGACGCCGCGTAAATGTCGGAAAGATTTTTGTAACCGGAGGCGATAAGGTAGCCGATTTTGTGATACAGCTCGTGATTTTCGTGCCAATCCTTCAGCAACAAAAAGGTTTGAACAATTTTTTGCCACAGCTCATTTAAATCGTCGCCGCGTTTTTTCAAGCCGTCGAAGTAAAAAAATGTGGCGTACTTGTCGCGGTTGTCGATTTTTTTGCCGGCAATCAAGTCCAAAATCAAATCAATGCGCGTCTGATATTTTTTCGTCGCGTCGTTCGTCAAAAAGTACCACAGCGAATCATTGTGCAATTCCTTTTCGAGATTGTCCCACTGCAAAGCAATTTCGTCACGCCGCCTGTCCGAATTGCAGTTTTCGTTGCTCAGGAACATTGCTTTGACAAGTTCGGCACAAGTCAAAGGAATTTTGCCGATATTGAGCCGCGTGAACATTGCCGTAGCGTTTTCGGTATCGTCAATTTCGTACCAAATGACTTTCACGTTATAGGCGAAAAAATTTTTCAGGTTCCCCATGACGACAGACTTCTGACCTTTGGCGGCAAACCAACGTTCAATCGTCTCGTAAGCGTTCGCCATAAACCAAAAGTCAATGTTTTCATCTTTTCGGGCAACGTCAATGTTCGCAAGAAAATCCGCAGACTTGTCGCGAGTCTCGTAGTCCAGCGAAAAATTAGGCTCCTCAAAAAAACCGTTGCTTGCCTTGTGCATGTAATTGTAAATCAAAAAAATCGTCGTCAAGCGTTGTTGACCGTCGATAAGCTCAAAATTTTCGTCGCCCAAATTTTTGACGACAATCGGTTGAAGACAATAATTTTTCGTCGCTTGACCGCCGTGTCCCTTCAAAGCAAAAACATCTTCAAGCAAGCGTTCAACTTCCGACTTGCCCCAACGATAGCCGCGCTGATAGGATTTCACGAAAAATTTTCCTGCAATATCATTAACAAATTTCGTTTCGAGTTTGGACACGGTATCATCCTTTCAAAAAATTTTTCGGACGCAATTTTATCGCGGAAAATCGTTTCACGCAACCAAAAATCCCGACGAGTAATGTCGACGGGATTTTTTTATTGAAATTGAGTTTGAAACGTTTTGCGCGTGGAAATTTTCAAGTGCCTTTTTTGTCGCCGAGCCGCCCGATATTCGTCAAAATTCCAATCGCCGCCATTGTGACAATCAGCGAAGTGCCGCCGTAGCTGATAAACGGCAACGGGACGCCGACGACGGGTATCATGCCACCGACCATGAACAAATTCGCAATCGCCTGCCCGACAACGAGCAACATAATTCCCATTGCCAAAATTTGTCCGAATTCGTCACGTGCGCGGTTTGCAATTCGTGCGGCATAAATCGCGAACGCTCCGAACAGCAAGAAAACCAAAATCGCGCCGAGGAAACCGTTTTCCTGACAAAAAATCGCGAAGGCAAAATCCGTGTGCGCTTCCGGCAAATAATCGTATTTTGAAACGCCGACGCCGAGTCCCATGCCGGTCAATTCGCCCGACCCGATAGCCGAGAGCGATTGAACTGTCTGATAGCCGTAATTTTGCGCGTCCGACCACGGGTCATAGGTAATTTTCAAGCGTTCAAGTCGATACGGTTCGCGAATTATCAAAGCTGCCGCGCCCGCGAACGCAACGCCCGACAACGCAAGAATTTTTTTTCTGTCGAGACCGGAAACGACCAACATCACCATCGGAATTCCCAAAATTATGCAGCCCGTGCCCATATCCGGTTCCATTTCCGTCAAAGCGAACATTATGCCGATTATTCCCGCCTGCAACGTGAAAATGTCGAGCGGCTGTTCCAATTTCACGCGCATGGAAATATACGCCGCCGAAATCATTATCGAAACGAGTTTTGCAAGTTCCGCCGGTTGAAATTGCGTTATTCCGAGCGGCAACCAGCGTTTTGCGCCGTTGACGACCGGTCCGATTATTAAAACCAAAATCAGCGCGAAAATCGTAAAGCCGAGTATCGCGACAATTCCGCGCCGCCAAATGTGATAATCCACGCGAAAACAAACGATAAACGCGATTAACCCGACGACGACATTAATGACGTGGCGTTTCAGAAAAAAATACGGCGTGTCGAATTCGGCTTCCGCGAAAACGAAACTTGCGCTGAAAACATTAATCGTGCCGAGAATCAAAAGCACCAACGTTATCGCGATAATCGCTTCCATGTCGTTCGTCCAAAAGCGTTTTTTGTCGGCTTGGGCAACTTCGTGAACTTCAGCCATTAAATTCCTCCTCAAAGCGCGGGAACAAGTCGCAAACGATTTTTCGCGAGCCAAACCGTCAACAAACGTTCGGCAATCAACGCGACGACGCGATATTTTTTCGGATTTTCGACGGCTGATATGTTTGTCGTGTCCAAAACTTCCCGCGCAACGTCCGTGACGAACGAAAACAGCCATTCGCAATACGAATCGAAAATATTTCGCCGCGTTATGAATTTTGCGAACGGAAACAGGCAATGTCCCGCCGAAACGAAATGGAACGCCGACAGATAATCCGGTTGCTTCAACTTCAAATGCTTGCGGAAAATTTTTTCGACGTGTTCATTGAGATATTCTCCGCAAACCGAAATCGTCTGTTCGTGCGGCGTGAGCGCAGAAAATTCGCCCGACGCAACAATCACGTCACACCCGCGCAGAATTTTTGAAATTTCATCTTGCGACGGTGAATCGTCGTTGACAAGCCCAATCGTCGTGTGTTTGGAATTTTTCCACAGCCAATGAAGTGACGCAACATCATCGCCGAGATAACGCCGCAAATTTCCGACGGCACCTTTCGTATCGACGGGCAAATCGCTTGCGGAATAAATTCCGAAGTCTTCGGACGGCGCGAATTTCGTCAGCAAAGCCCACGAACCGTTGACGGCGGGAAAATTTTCGACGTTTGAAAAGGCAACCGAATTTTCGGCGAGCCAATCTTCAAGCGCGGAATTTTTTCGCACGAACAGCAAAATTTTTTCGGTCATCGCATCCGTGGCAACGAGTGTGTCAAAAATTTGTTCGGGTAAACGGTCGGCAGTCAAAATTATCGCGTCATAAGTTTGAAGTTTGCAGGAATCGAACGTCGGATAAATTTTGTTGTAAAAATTTTCGAGGAGCGGGAAACGTCGCGCAGAAAAATTTTCGTCAATGCCGTCGACTTCCAAACCGTCGGCGAACGCGGAAAAAATTTCGTTGCGGGCAAAAAAATCATCCGCATCAAGCAAGCGCGAAAATTTCAGTTGACGAATCAAGTCAAGCAACGTTTGGACATTTTCGAGCGCGAAAAAATTATCGCCCGCGAATTTTAGGAAACTTTCACGCGTCAAAAATTTTTCACTGCCGAAACGAGCGAGCCGCTCAAAATTCGTCGCGAACTTCGCCGAATCGTCGAAGATAACGTAATCCGCACCGTCGACGAGCGTTTGAAAGTCGTCCGAAAAAATTTTCCCGTCGTCGCAGTCAATTTGCCCGACGATATTAACTTTTTGCCCGTCGAGTGCCCGCAAAAAATTTTTCATGTCTCCGCACAGCAAAATTCGCGGAATATATTTACAAGTCAAGTTCATCACCTCCAGTTTAGTCAGAAGTCAGGAATTAATATGGCGTCTGCAACTCCTAATTCCTAACTCCTAATTCCTAACTCCTAATTCCTAATTCCTAATTCCTAATTCCTAATTCCTAATTCAAATGTCGTCGCGGAAGATTATCGGCAACGGCTTAATTTTCAAACGGTTTTTAATCAGCCAAACCGTCAGCAAATGTTCCGTCACGAAACTCAACGCCCGATATTCGCGGGGGTCGTCGGAAATTTTACTTGTCGCCAAAAATTCTTCGGTCGCGTCGACAATGAACGAAAAAAGCCATTTGCAATAAGCGTCGAAAATATTTTGCCGCGTCACAAAAATTTCGTAGCAGAACACGCCGAAACTGTCCGTCACGCGGTCGAAGGCGTCCAGATAATCGGGTTGACGCAGAGCGATAAATTTTCGCAGAGCCGCCCGCGCATTATCCGCCAAAATTTTGCCGCTCATCATGATTTTCCAGTCGCGTTCGGTGACGCAGCCGAATTTGCAATCGTTGACGATAATGTCGTATTCGCGCAGAATTTCGGTCGCCTCGTCCGCCGTCAAAATATTTTGCCCGTCCGCCGTGAAAAATCTGCGGTAGTGCAAAAATGCAACGTGACTTTGACGCGTGTGTTTCCACAGCCAAAAAAGCGCGGTGACTTCGTTCAGATACAAATTCAAACGGCTGATATTTTCGCCCGCGTCGTCAACCAATTCGCCGAAAGTTTTTGTCGAAAGCGCATGTCCCGCATGAATAATTTTGTAACCGTCGGGCAGGTCGAGCGAAATTTTTTTGTGCGTGACGACGTAAGCCGCGAATTTTTTCGACGAAATTTTTTCAATCAGATACAACGAGCCGTTGACTGCGGGCACAAAAGAAATCTGCGCGAAGATGTTTTGATTTTCGACAAGCCAACTTTCAAGCGCGGAATTTGTTCGTGCGAACGTCAAAATTTTATCCGTCATTTCGTCCGTTGCAATAAGTGCGTCGATAAATTCTGCGGGCGTGCGTTCGGAAGTCAACAAAATCGCGTCGAAAAATTTATATCGGCAATCGTCGGGCGAAGCGTAAATTTTCCCGTAAAAATTTTCAAGCGCGGGAAATTCCACGTCGCGAACAATGCCGTCGATTTTGTGATTAATGTCGGGGAACATGTGATAATCGTTTGCGGCAAAATATCCGTCGAAATCAAGCACGCGTTTGACGTTGAGCCCGTGAATCAGATTAAAAATTTGCACGGCATTACCAAGCGAAAAAAATCCGTCACGAGCGTAATTTAAAAGCGTCGGCACGGTGACAACGCGGTCGATAAATTTCAGCGCGTAAAGTTCGCGGAACCGTGCAAGAAATTCGCCGTGATTTTCGATGACGATATAATCAGCCGAGCCGTCAAGAATTTTTTGCAAGTCGTCGGCGGAAATTTCTTTGCCGTCCAGAAAAATTCGGAAGTCGCCCGGCTTGAGCGTGAAATTATCTGCGGCGGTTTTGTGTGCGGGCATGATAAATTCTCCGCGTTCGGCGGCACCTTTGAAACGGATTCGCCCGACAATTTCGACGGGGCGATTGAATTTGCGCAAAAAATTTTCTATGTTACCGCACAGCAAAATTCGCGGAACGTACAAAAGTTATCGCCTCACTTAAGCTTTTAGCTTTTAGCTGTCAGCTTTTAGGTTTTAAAACTAAGTCAAGTATTTCGTCAGGGTTGCCAAAAGTTTCGGAATGTCAAGCGGCTTGGCAAGATGATCATTCATGCCGGCTTTTAACGCGTTGTCTTTGTCTTCCTCAAAAGCGTTGGCGGTCATCGCGACAATCGGGACGGTGTGAGCGTCTTCGCGTTCAATCGAACGAATTGCCCGCGTCGCTTCGTAACCGTTCATTTTCGGCATTTGAACATCCATCAAAATCAAGTCGTAGCGATTCGGCGGCGCGTCACGGAATTTTTCAACGGCAACAGTCCCGTCGTCGGCGTCGTCAACTTCAAGCCCGATTTCCTCAAGCACGGCTTTGGCAATTTCGCGATTGACTTCAATGTCCTCGACGAGCAAAACGCGCTTGCCGCTGAAGTCCGTCGCAGTCAATTCGTCGGCTTTGGAAATTTCTTCTTGCCCGCCGATTGCCCGCGATAAAGCATTTTTCAAGTCGCTCATGAAAAGCGGCTTCGTGCAAAAAGTTGTAACGCCGGCTTGTTTCGCCTCAAGTTCAATATCGGAATAATCGTAAGCCGTCAAAATAATCATGGGCGCGGTCATCCCGACAACGCGACGAATTTGCCGCACGGTTTCAATTCCGTTTTGTTCCGGCATAAGCCAATCGACAACGTAAGCATTGAACGGATCATTGTCAAGCGCACGTCCCGCACGGAAAACGGCTTCACGCGGGCTGGTCGTCCACTCTGAACGCATACCCATTTGTTTTAGCATTTCGGTGACGGATTCGCACGTGTTGAAATCGTCGTCGACAATCAACGCACGCAGTCCGCGCAGTTCCTGAATTGACGCCGCTTTAACGTTCTGTTGCAATTTTAAATCAAGCGTCACGGTGAATTCGGAGCCTTTGTCTTTTTCGGATTCGACGTGAATATCGCCGCCCATAAGTTCAACCATTTTTTTCGTAATCGACATGCCGAGTCCGGTGCCTTGAATGCCGCTTTTCGTCGAAGTTTCTTCGCGCTCAAACGGGTCGAACACGTGCTTAAGAAATTCTTTGCTCATGCCCATGCCGTTATCTTTGATTCGGAATTCGTAACGCGCATAACCGGGCACGTTCGATTCGTATTGCGAAATGCGGAAGAAAATCGAACCGGTCGACGGCGTGTATTTGACCGCGTTGCTCAAAATATTTATCAGCACTTGATTGATTTTGAGTTGGTCGCCGAGAATGTCTTCGTTTTTGACTTTGAACGCGTCGATTTGGAATTTTTGTTGCTTGGCGGTTATCTGCGGCTGGATTATGTGAATCAAATTGTGCACGAGGTCGCTCAAGTTGCATTCCTGTTCGGCGACTTCGACGCGTCCGCTTTCAATTCGGCTCATGTCCAAAATGTCGTTAATCAAGCCGAGCAAGTGGTTGCTTGACGCCAAAACTTTTTCAAGCGAATCTTTGACTTGCGTGCGATTTTCAAAGTGCCGAAGTGCCATTGTCGTAAAACCGATAATCGCGTTCATCGGCGTGCGTATGTCGTGGCTCATGTTCGACAGGAAAGTTGTCTTCGCAATGTTGGCGTGCTGAGCCTGCGCGAGCGCGTCGGAAAGTTTTTGGTTGCGAGACATCTCTTCGCGAATTTGGTCGTCGACGTTCGCGAAACCGACACCGACAGCGTGAAGTCCTTCGTCAATGCGGGCAACACGAATCAGCATGAAATGTTCTTCGCCGTCGCGGTTCATCAGATAGCGGAACGAAATCATGTCGCTTTCCTGCAAACGTGCGCGAATATTTTCCGGCTTGACGAATTCCAAAAAGTTTTCGCGGTCGGCGGGCGCAACGTGATTTTTCGCGTAAGCTTTAATCACAACGGAAAAACGAACAACGTCGCTTTCGTGACGGTTGAGCTTGGCGGAAACTTCGGGCGCGACACGATAACAGACAGCCTCGTCCGAATCCAAATTCAAGTGATAAACCAATCGATAATCGGCAGTCAACGCCTGAATCATTTCGCTTTGACGGCGGCGGCGACGTTCTTCGGATAAAAGTTTCGTCTGCAGGCGGAATTTTTCTTCCATCTCGGCATCTTTGATTCGGTTTTCCGCTTCAGCAAGTTTTTGTTCGTGAATCAGTTGAGAATTTTTGCGTGACTGCGAAATTATCAGCGCGAACACAAGAATCATCGCAATGCCCGTCAAAATCATTTGAATCAAATTGTAGCGCGTGATTTTGTCGTTGACGGCGGAAATTTCTTCACCGATTTTGTTTTCGCGAATCATGTAGGACAACATCCAGCCGGTGTTTTCGACGGGACGATAAAAAATCGCCAGCTTCACGCCGTCCAAAGTAAATGACGACATCCCGCTGCGAGAATTCTCGAAATCAAAAATTACTTGTTCTTTGGAGTTGCCCGCGTCGAAAGTCGCTTCGTTCAGCGCGTCCAAAATGTTCGTGCCGCCGACAAGCGAATCCGAATCGGTCAAAGTGTCGCCGTTCTTTTGGTACAGGTTGAACAATGTCAATTCGTGCGTCGTCGTCTGCAACAAAATTTCCTTGAGCAAATCTTCAACTTCCGCCTGAATGAAACAAAATTTTATCGGCACGTTTTGGAACGTCAAATTTTCCGCAGGCACGGCGATTGTAACTTGCTTGCCACGTGTGAAAATTTTCGGCTCGGCAATCATTTCGTGCACAAAAAAATATTCGTCGGCGGAAGAAACACCTTCGGGCGTGAAAATTTGTCCGTTCGCGTCCACAAGCGCAAATTGGTCGACGCCATGAATCGTGCGCATCCTGCCGAGAAACGCGCTCAAATTTTCGACACTTGCCAAATCGTTCGCCGTCAAAACTTTCAGCGCGGTTTTTATGTTGGCAATATTGTCGTTGATTCGTGAGGCAATGCCTTGTTCGCGGCGGTCGGTCAATTCGCGCAGGTAAACTTTGCCCACCGAATGAACCATGTCTTGCGTGGCTTGTTGCCCGATCCAATTAATCCACAGCGTCGACAAAATTAAAAGCACCGCGATAATCGCGCCGCCGACAATCGCGACCGAAAACGTGCGACCGCCGGATTTATTTTTACCGGAAATTTTTTCTTCCATGACTTAACCTCGTGAAAAATTTTCTGCAAAGATTTTATTAGAATTGCCCGCAGATAGCAAGCGTTAATTTCGGGCGGCGAAGTTGCAAAATTTCTGCGCGGGAAATATAATCTTTCGGCATTGGGGGGAATTCATTTGGCTGAACAAAAATTTTTCGGCGCGGCACAGGAACTCCGCACAAAACTCAGCGAATCCGTCAACGCGGGCAAAAATCCGCTTGAGATTATTTTGGAAATTTCCAAACTCGTCGGCGAAATGACGGGCGAAGAAACTTTTCACGAAACTATTCGCGAACAAATTTTATCGATTTACGGGCTGGCATTGGGCGACAAATTTATTCTCGACGACGAAATTGCCGCCGTCAAAGCCCGACTTGAAAAAATTTCTGCGGCGTATGAAAATCCCGCGTTCACCGAAGAAGAGCATATCCGAATCGGTTACGCGCTCGAAAGTCACAAACAAGAAATTTCGCGTCTCGAAAGCTTGAAAAGTAATGTGTAAATCAGAGGTCGTCAAGGATGACGACCTCGTCCGCAATTGAAACAGGATGTTTCACTTGCGGACACGAGCGGCACGGGTTATCGCAACGTTTTTCCAGCGAACGAGTAGCCGCCCCGCGAGGTGCCCTTTCTTTTGCAACTTTTCTTTGGGCAAGCAAAGAAAAGTTGATTCAACAAACTCAAATTAAAGTTGAACACAATCGACGCAACAAAACTCGACAGT
>JAFUYE010000007.1 GCA_017470715.1 Selenomonadaceae bacterium | reverse complement strand
TCTATCAATCTATCGATCTTATTCGACACGCGGCGTCAATCCGAATTCAAACATGCCCTCAAGCGAATTTGCCGAGCGGAAAGTTTTGGATATATTGTCCGGTCTCAATGTGTAAAGGTTGTCCAAAAATTTCACTTTGAAACTTGCGGGCGCGTTGACTTCAGCCGCCGCCTTCGAGCCTGCAAAATTGAACATGACCGTTGCCGCCATTGCCGCGATAAACGGATCTGCAACCGCCGCATAAACCGCCATCACGCCGCCGAGTGCACAACCGCTGCCCGTGATTTTCGTGAACAATTCCGAGCCGCCCGCGCACAAAATTACTTGCTTGCTGTCGGTAATTAAATCTTCTTCGCCGGAAACCGCAACCGTGCCGCCCGTGAATTTCGCCAACGAAACTGCCGCAACTTTTGCCGCAGAAACTTTTTCGGTCGACTCGACGCCGCGAACTTGTCCGCCGGTCGTTGTGATTAATCCCCACAAATTCGCCAACGCAATTATTTCCGAAGCGTTCCCGCGAATAATCGACGGCTTGAATTCTTTGAGCTGAAGTAAAAGTTTCGTCCGCAGTTCCGACATTCCGATTCCGACGGGATCGAGTACCCACGGCTTTTTTTCGTCGAAACAAGCTTTTGCCGCACGAGGTAAAGTTTCTTCGTAAAACGGCATCGCTGTGCCCATGTTAATGTAAAATGCCTGCGCGACCTTCACGATTGATTCGCATTCATCGGGCAGATACATCATCGCCGCCGCGCCGCCGACAGCCAGTTGTGCGTTGGCAACAAAATCTTGTGTGACCGTGTTGGTTATCGACGGTGCCAGTGGATTTTTTTCACGCGCCTCGTCGACTGCCCGCGCCATTGCCGAGCGAATTTCAATTTCCGTCAAAACAATCGCCTCCTTAAATCAAAAGGACGTTGCCGCACGCAACGCCCTTGTTAGTTTCGTTATGGTGACGCCTAAGGGATTCGAACCCTTGAACCCGCCGTGAGAGGGCGGTGTCTTAACCACTTGACGAAGGCGCCGAATCACTGCCGCGAATAATATCACACGGAAATTTTTCAGTCAAGGGAAAGTTTCAATCAGCTTGACAATGTCCGAAGCCGCCGACGGTTTGGCAAGTTTTTTCGCACAACGTTTCATTTCGTCGAGCCGCGCAGGTTGAGCCAACAATTCTTCGACGACAGCGGAAATTTTTCGTTCGCCGACGGAAATAGCCGCGCCGTGTTCGACTGCAAATTTCGCGTTCAAAAATTCGGGACCGGGTATCGGTGCGTGCAAAATCAATGGGACGCCCGCCGCGAAAGCCTCAGTCATCGTCAACGCGCCCGGTTTGGTGACGAGCAAATCAGCCGCCGCCATAAGTTTATGAACGTCCGAAACAAAGCCGAGCACTTCGACGGGATGAGAAATTTTTTCGCGCAATTTTTTCAGCCGCGACGATAACTTTTCGTTTTGTCCCGCGACGACCGTGATTTTCAGCGGGTGATGGATTTTGTTCAGCTCCGACAAAGTTTCTTCGATTGAGCCGAGTCCGAGTCCGCCGCCCATGATTAAAATATTCGTGCGCGTCGAGTCCGAAATTTTTTCGACGGCTGAAAATTTTTCGTCAATCGGAATGCCCGTCGCGAAAATTTTTTGTCCCGCCCGACAATGTGTCGAAAGTTCATGCCGCATTTCTTCCGTGGCGACAAAATACGCGTCGACTTCGCCGAAGATCCAAATTTCGTGCAGTGAATAATCCGTGAGCACCGTTGCCAGCAAAAAATTTCGTTGGGATTTCGCGTGCAAAAATTTCCACAGTGACGCCGCCGCTTCGGGGAACGGGTGTGTGCAAATCACCGCGTCCGGTTGAAATTTATTCAGCAGTCGCGCGAACGGCAGATACATTACTGCGGAACTCAAAAATCTTGCCGTGACGCCGACTTTCCGTCCGTCCGCGAATTTGTAAATTCTGTCGTACAGGTCGGGAATAAATTTCAGCGCGGCGAGATAAATTTTTTTCATCAACCAATTCAGCGTTGAGAATTCCCGTGCCGTGAAGTCGACAACCTGCGCGTTATCGCCGAAAATTTTTTGCAATGATTCAGCGGCTTTGGTGTGACCCGAGCCGATTGACGCGGACAAAATTAAAATTTTCATGCGGTTAATCCGCCGTCAACGTTTAAAATTGCGCCCGTGATAAAATTTGCCGCGTCCGACGCCAAAAAGTAAATTGCTTCTGCAACTTCGTCAGCCGTGCCGATTCTGCCGAGCGGATAAATTTTCGCAAGTTCGTCGACGGTTTCGCCCGAAAGTTTAAGTTGTCGTTCAGTCAGCGGCGTCCAAATGTCGGCGGGAGCAACACAATTCACGCGCACGGGAAAACTTGCCAACTCCAACGCAAGGGATTTCGTGAACGCGACGACCGCACCTTTCGACGCCGAATAAGCCGCGCAGAAATAATTGCCGCGAATTCCCGCGTCACTTGCCACGTTGACGATTGAACCGCGACTTTTAATGAGTTCGTCGACAGCCGCCCGCGTCACAAAAAAAGTTCCCTTGACGTTCGTCGAAATAATGTCGTCAAAAATTTTTTCGTTGACGGAAGTTATCGCACCTTCGTGATAAATTCCCGCGCAGTTTATCAAAACATTGACGCCGCCGAAAATTTCAACCGTTCGCGAAATAATTTTGTCACAGTCGGAAACTTTTCGCACGTCCGCCGAAACAAATTCAAAGTTGCCCGTGAGTTCAGCACGAATTTTTTCAAAGCGCGATTGACTTCTGCCGACGAGCACGCAATTAAATCCGTGTGCAAGAAAAATTTTCGCCGTCGCAAGTCCGATACCCGACGTGCCGCCCGTTATGATTGCAGTTTGCATTTCGTCTCCAAACGAAAACAGAGCCGAGCAAAATACTCGACTCTGCGAAAAAATTTTCTCAGTGGTTGACGGCTTCTTTCAAGCTTTTGCCGGCTTTGAACGACGGCAAGTTCGACGCCTTGATTTCGATTTCTTCGCCGGTGCGGGGGTTGCGACCCTTGCGGGCAGCACGCGTGCGATTCTCGAATGTACCGAAACCGAGCACCTGAACTTTGTCGCCTTCAATCAGTGCCAATTTAATCGTCTCGAAAGTTGCCGCGACTGCTTTTTCCGCGCTCTTGCGGTCAAGTTTCGCCTTTTCGGCAACGTTCACTATCAATTCAGCTCTCGTCATAAAACAATTTCCTCCTTTGGAAAAATTACCTGCAGAATTTAGCAGAATGCTTCAGAAAAATCAAGCCCCAATTCAAATTGAAATGTCGATATTGTTTCCGAGCGCGGGATCCAGGCTCTCGACAAGCTCCAAAGCTTCTTCGGCGATTGAGTTGTCCGCCTCCATTGCGATTTTCAAAACCGAAATGCCGAGTTCCTGTTGTGCCTTCGCCATGCTCATATCAACCGACATTGCCGCGATACTCATATCCATTGTCGCCAACTCCTTTCCGTGGTTGAACGTATCTTAGCACAGTGAAAATCGCCGTGCAATACGTTTCGGCAGTAACGAGCAAAAATTATTTCGTGTTAATAATCAGCGCGATAAAAATCAAATCTTCGTCGCCAAGCGTTTCGATGCCGTGAATGTCGCCGTCCGCACAAAAAGTTGTGTCGCCCGCTTTGACGGGATAAGTTTTGTCGTTGTCGGTGTAAAGCGCAGTACCTTGCAAGATGTGATAAGTTTCGGTGTTGCCCGTGTGTTTGTGAACGCCGAGCGATGCTCCGACGGGAATTCGGACTTTGGCGAACATTGCGCACTTGTCGCCCATTTCAGCGGGCGTTAAAAGATGCGTGATAAAAATTTCGCCTTTGCCGCCGGCTTTGTTCATTGCCGAAACTGTGTTCTGCTCAATAATCGGCATGATAAACCCTCCTCAAATTTGGTCATAGTTGTCGAATTCGTCAGCCGCCGTTTCGGTTGATTTTTCCAGACGTTTGACTTTCAACTTTCTGAGCCTGTCGACCGTGCGGGCGATTTGTTCACGGGTGTAAGGTTTCTGTATGAAATCAATCGCGCCCATTTTAAGGCACTTCATCAATTTTTGCGGCGTGTTCATGGAACTGAGCATTACGACGGGCAAATCGGGGGCAACTTCGCGAATGAATTCAAGTGCCTCAATTCCGCCGACAATCGGCATGACAATATCCAAAATTACGCCGTCGGGTTCGCGTTCCAAGACGAAAGTTATGGCTTCCTTACCGTTGACGGCTTCAATGACTTCGCAATCGTGCCGGTTAAGTTCTTCGTGCAATTTTTTGCGCAAAAGCCGTGAGTCGTCGGCAATGACGATAAGCAATTTGTCCGATTCGGTTGTCGGAGTTTGCGCGTTTACAACTTCGTTTGTGTTGTCCATAAAAATCGCCGCCTTCCTAAAAATAATCGCCCGAAGGCGAAGATATATTTTTGAAACTCCGTGCGGAGAAAATTTTCGTATGGCGGAGAGGGTGGGATTCGAACCCACGGTGCCTTTCGACATCACCGGTTTTCAAGACCGGCTCCTTAAACCGCTCGGACACCTCTCCTTAAACGCGCAAATGATAACAAAAAGCCCGCGCAATGTCAACGCAAAGACAAGCCCGAATAAAAATTTTCTTCGGCGCGTCTTGAAGATTGAACCGTTAAATTATAAAATGTTCGCGACAAGGATTGTTTCTGTTCGTTGAAAAGGAGTGAGCACCATGCCGACCGTCAACGCAATTACCCGGCAAGTCGAATTGACTGCGGACGTTTCAGCCAAATTTTTCCGCGACGACTTTCAAAGGTCAGCAAAATCCATACTGATAACGGGTTCGCTCGACACTGCCGCAAATCTTATGTTGGTGAAAGACCCGAAAGAGTCCACTGCCGACGATTCAATTTTGATTCAAGCCCCGATTGATACCGCCGCCGATATGGTGAAATCAAAATTCGGACTTCGCCCGACTGTCCGCGAAAAACTCGGCAGCTACGCGGAAGAACGCGAAAATTTTAATTCCGAATTCGATGAAACCATGTCGTCGCTCAAAAAATCCGCAGACAAACTCGAAATCAATCTTCAAGACAAAGCCGAAGTTGACTCCGCGTTCAAAAATTTTACCGACGCTGAAATTCCACTCGAAGACACGGAAAATGACGATGAAAAATTTTTTCGCGAAGACAACGAACAAATTCCCGATAACGAACAAATTCAAGCCGCGCAAAATTACGAAATGCGCCCCGTCGAAAGGTTTGAAAATTTTGTTGCCGAATATCTCACCGCCGAAACGTCGAACGTTACCGAAACGATTCAAAATCCGGATTCGACGCGGGACGCGCTTTCGGACGTGCGAAATTTCGTCAACACTTTCAACAGCACGGTCGATTATCTCAACGAAAATCGCGACGTGTCAAACCGAATGAACGCGCTGGTTGCGAATTTCGGCGACAACGAAACTTTGACGCAATCGCTTGACGCCGTGGGAATTTCCGTCAACGAAAGCGGAAAACTTCACGTCAACGAAAATAAACTTGTCGACGCGCTCAGCGAAAATTCTTCCGACGTGAACGCCGTACTCGGTCAAAACGGTTTGGCGGGACGAATGAGCCGCAACGTCGATTTGGCGAATTCTCAACGCGAAAATCTTTTCCCGACGGTCACGGACTACGCGGGCGACAAACGCGACGAACCGACAGAATCACTTTACGCGGTGCAGAACAATCGAACTGCCGCATACTCCAAAGAAAACGCGGGATATTTTTTGAACATGACAACCTAGGGGCTGTTGGCAAATTAATCAGCGTCAATCAGCGGCCGCACAGGACGTGCGGCCGCCCGCGTATTTCGCGTGATGCGAAATTTGCGGGCACAACAACGCACGACTTGTCGCAACGTTTTTACAACGAACGAGCAGCCGCCCGCCGCGTAGGCGTGCCTTTTCTTTTGCAACTTTTCTTTGGGCAAGCAAAGAAAAGTTGATTCACAAAACTCAAAATCGCCGAACGAACTCAATCGCAGCGATAGAGCTCGACAATTTATCAACAGCCCCTAAAAATTTATCGGACAAAAAAAATTGAGCAGTCTCGGTTGAGATTGCTCTTTTTTTTTTTGGGAAGTCAATGCTGTCCGATTGATTCAAGTTCGTAAGGCGTTTCTTGATAGACGTAATAATTCAACCAGTTGGCGAACAAAAGATGTGCCACCGACCGCCACTTAACCACGGGCTCTTTCGTCGGGTCATCATTCGGGAAATAATTTTGCGGCACGTGCGGATTCAAACCTGCGCGAACGTCGCGAATATATTCGTTCTGCAACGTATTCGGATCGTATTCGGCGTGCCCCGTGATAAAAAATTGTCGCGCCTTGAGATTCGCCACGGCATAAACGCCCGCCTCGTCGGATTCGGACAACAGCGTCAGTTCGGGAACTTTTAAAATGTCTTCGCGGCGCGTTTCCGTGTAACGTGAATGCGGGACAAAAAATTCGTCGTCGAAGCCGCGGAAAAGTTTTTCGTGCCGAACGCAGAGTCTGTGCAGGTACACGCCCGAAAGTTTTTCCGGCAACAAATATTTCGGCACGCCGTAATAATGATACAACGCCGCCTGCGCGCCCCAGCAGATATAAAACGTCGACCAGGCGTGTGACTTGCTCCACTCCATCAGCTCGGTAAGTTCCTGCCAATAGGTTACGTCCTCGAACTCGACAAGCTCAAGCGGCGCGCCCGTGATAATGAAACCGTCGTAATTTTTATCGCAAACGTCGTCAAACGTCCCGTAAAATTCCGTGAGATAATCTTTCGACGTGTGAGTCGGCGTGTAAGTTCGCGTGTAAATAAAATCAACTTCGACTTGCAACGGCGTGTTGCCCAACAGACGAAGCAGTTGAGTTTCCGTGACAGATTTTATCGGCATGAGGTTGAGAATTAAAATTTTCAGCGGGCGAATATCCTGCGTGTAAGCGCGGTCGGCGTCCATTACGAAAATATTTTCGCCTTCAAGGACGTGCGTCGCGGGCAAGTTGTTTGGAATTTTTATCGGCATAAGCTCAACTCCTCAATCCAACGAATAACGGCAGACCCAACGCGAATTGTTTTTGACGTAAGCGCGCAGACGAACCAAAGCTTTGTAGTCGGGCTCGTCGCCTTTAATCATGCGGTAAGCCCCGTCGTTTTCGTCAACCAAATCTTGCCAAGAATTTGTCGGCGTCCAAACGCGTCCGCTTTTGATGACTTCGGTGCCCTGCGTCAAGTTCACGGCTTTTTTCATGAAACGGATCTGCAACGTCTGTCCGGCGGGATTTTTGGTCGTTTCCCATTCCCACAGCAAAAGATTGGAACCTTTGAGCCGCATGGTTGTCGTGTCCGCCGTCAAGTTCACCGTTTCGCCGTTTGAATTCGTGAAGCTGTATAAATCAATCCATCTGTCGGCGGCATTTTTGCGTTCTGCCTCGTTGAAATCAAAAACCGCGTCGACAATCGCGCAATAAAAATCTTCGTCAAATGACTGCGAATTAATTTCCTTGACGCGTCGTTCGCCGTCTGACCAAATAACTTCGCCTTTATCGTTGTAAAAATCTTCGCGGGCATATTGCAACGTGCGATTTTGCGGATTGATTCTGAGCAGTGCAACCGAATAACTCAACGAATGCGGGTCGGGCAAAATGTTCGCTATCCCGTAAGTTTTTATCGTTTCGGCGGCACCTTCGTAGCTGTAAGATGTTTTCGTCCACGCCTCAATTTCAATCGGAATTTCGCGCCCGTCGCCCGTGACAACTTTTTTCTCGACTTTGACCGATTCCGAATCAAAATATTTGCTGTATTTGTCATCGGCGAAGAGCCAATACCAAGTTGTTTCCGCGCTTGCAGTGCCGGGAGCGAAAAAAATTGCCGTGCAGATTATCGCGAAGGCAAAAATTTTTTTTAGCAATGTTCTCACTCCTCCGAGAGGCGGCGATTAATTTCCGCGTCAAGTTCTTCGATGCCCGCGCCCGTTGTTGCACTCACGCAAATTGTTTCAAGTCCCGAAACTTCATGAACAGCCGCTGCCAAAGCTTTGCCGCCGTCCGCGAACGTGTCCGCACGACTTATCACCGCGATTATCGACGAGCCGGCTTTGCGAAGTTTGCTTATCCACGCAAGTTCAAGTTCAAATGAATCATCCGAAATAAGAATCAGCGAAATTTCGACCGATTGCGCGGATTTTTCTGCGGTTGAACCTTCAACGTCGACACCGACTGTGTCAACCAACATGACTTTGGTCACGCCGCTGATTTCCATTGCGCAAAGTTCCGCGTCTTGCCGGAATTTGTGTTTGGTCAACGCGTACATCAAAGCCGATTTGCCGCTTTTGCGCTTGCCGAAAATGCCAACCTGTTTCATAAAAGCTCGCCTCCTTTTTTTCGCGATTATAGCAAGTTAAGTGGCAAGGGTAAAGGGACAAGGGACAAGTGAAATTTTTTCAGCCCAAGTCGACGAGTTCGCCCTTGCGTTTGGTGAAGCGTAAAATTTTTTTGTAGCCGAAGCCGCGAACGTAATCCGTTGCCGGTTCGTAAAATTTTCCGCAGTCTTCGGGATTGTGCGCGTCACTGGTTATGACAATCGGAAGTTCGTAAGCGGCGGCAACTTTCATGAAGTCCGCATACGGCGAAATTTCCGCAATCGGGTATCGATACAGCGTTCCGGTGTTCACGTCGACAGCCATGTTCGATTTTTTCAACGCAACGGCAACACGCTCAAGATATTCGCTCACGTCGAACGTCGGAATAAATTTGAACAAGCGAATGTTGAACGGGTGCCCCAAAATATCGTAAAGCCCGCTGTCGGCAAGCATTTCAACCTGCGCGGTGTATTCTTCCCAAATGTCTTTCAAGTCGCGACGTGTCCACTCGTCGATAATTTCTTTCGAGTCGTAAGCCCAGCCGCGAAGAAAATGCACGGAACCGATTCGATAATCGAAATCCCACGCGTCGAGAATTTTTTTTACGCCGGCTTGGTCGCGGAAATTGCAAACTTCAATGCCGATTTTCACCGCATGATTTTTCTGCAACTTCGCAACGAAATCGAAGTAATCTTGTATCGAATGCTTGAATTTGTTTTTCTTGAGCCACTTGCGCTGAAAAATTCCCATCGGCGTTTCATCAAGAATTAAATCGTCGTAATAAAAATGTTCAAATTCGGGGAACGTGTGCGAGTGTTCGCTGAAACCAATTTCGTCAAGCCCGTGAGTTTTCGCCGCGTCAAAAAAACCTTGAACCCAATTTTCGTCGTAATCGCCGTATTCAAGGTGCATGTGATAATCAAACTTCATGAAGTTACCTCCGAAAAATTTTTTCAGCAAACGGTTGCGAAGTCGTCCGCCATTTTTTCGAGCCAATCGCGTTTTCTGAGCACAGAAAGCCACTCTTCGGGAATTTCTTCGACGCCGTAAATAATTCCCGCAACGCCGCCCGCAACAGCTCCGGCAGTGTCCGTGTCGCCGCCGAGATTAATCACTTTAAGCGCAAGACTTCTGAAATCGTTCGTGTTGAGCAGGCACCACAGCGCGGCTTCCAAAGTTTCGACGACATAACCGCCGCTCAAAATTCTTTCTTCGGGCAACGACGCAAAATTTTCGTACAGACGGGTAAACGCTTTGAATTCCGTATCGTTGCCGTAAAAAGTTTTCGCGTCATTTATTCCGGCGGCAAAAGCATCCGAAATATTTTTTCCGCTCAAAATCTGCGCGACAATCAACGCGTAAATTCCGCAAGAAATTTTGCTTATCGGATGCGCGTGCGTCAAAGCGGAAATGTTGTGGATGATTTTTAATTCGTCGACGGAAATTTTTCCACGCGTGCCGAAAAGATACAAAATCGCAGGCAAAATTCGCATCAACGAGCCGTTGCCGTTTGTGTTGTCATCAGTCGCACCGCATTTCGTCGGCGGCAAAAGTCCGCGAGAATATCTCAAAATCGACGCCCGCGTCGTGTTGCCGACATCAAAACGTTCGTCGTTCGCCGTGAATTCGGCTTTGTCGTACCAGCGAACAAAATTCCTCAACATGTCGTCGTAGTCGATTTGTTTTCGGCGATAAAGACTTTCCATAGTTGCAACGGTCATGCTTGTATCGTCCGACCACGTGCCCGCCGGTTGATACCACGTCCCGAAAGCAATCATTTTCGTCACGGGACGATCTTTCAGCGTGTATCGCGAGGCAAATTCGACGGGAACGCCCAACGCGTCGCACGTTGCCAAACCCAAAAGCATTCCGCGAACAATTTTTGTGTCCATAAAATTTCAACCTCCGAGTTTTTTCAATAGAGCTTCACACCCGCGCTTTACGTCGTCAAACATCTTACTGAAATTATTATTGTCCCACGGAATGCCCGCTTCAAGCAGTTTGGAAATTTTCGTGTCGGGGTCGCCGCCGAAAATCGTTTTGACTTGCGCAACGTTGCCGTCGTCCATGCAAACAATCATGTCGCTTGAATCGTAATCGTCCTTCGTGATTGTGCGGGCAATATGAACCTCGAACGGGATATTTTCCATGCGAAGTTTCGCGGCAATGCCTTGGTGAAGGTGGTCGCCTTTTTTAACTTCCTTGGTTGCGGCACTGTCAACGGAAATTTTTTCGCTCAAGCCCGCGTCCTTAACCAACTTCCGCATAATGAATTCCGCCATCGGAGAACGTCCGGTATTTCCGCTACAAACAAAAAGAATTTTCATGATAAAATTGCCTCCGTAAATTTTAAATTTTTGTCGACGGCAATTTTATCGCGTGAAAATATTTTATGCAACAAAAAAAGCCCGAAGAAAATTTTCTTCGAGCTGAATTGTCCGCAAGTCAAAAACTTTGTGCAACCGCCGAAATATTTTCCGCGCAAAGTCCGAATTCTTTCAAAAGCTCCGTTGCCGAACCCGAATGACCGAACTTGTCGTTGACGCCAATTTTTTTCACGGGCACGGGAAATTTTTCCGCCAACAGTGACGAAATCGCTTCGCCGAGTCCGCCAATCGTGCTGTGTTCTTCGACCGTGACAATTTTTCCGCAGTCGTGCGCCGCCCGCAAAATAATTTCTTCGTCAAGCGGTTTAATCGTCGCCATGTTGATGACGCGGGCAGAAATATTTTTCGTCGACAAAATTTCCGCCGCGTGAACCGCTTCCGTAACCAAAATTCCCGTTGCGATAATCGCCACGTCTGAACCGTCGCGCAGAATTTCGCCTTTGCCGATTTGGAATTTAAAATTTTCGTCGTGATAAACGGGAGTCGCCGCCCGCCCGAAACGAACGTAGACACAGCCGCGATAATCGTAAGCCGCTTTGACAATCTGCCGAGCCTCAACGTCGTCCGAAGGCGACAGGACAACCATGCCGGGGATTGCACGCATCAACGCAAAATCTTCGCAACATTGATGACTTGCCCCGTCTTCGCCGACAGAAATTCCGCCGTGTGTCGCGCAGATTTTAACATTCAAATGCGGATAGCCGATTGTGTTGCGAACCTGCTCAAAGGCACGTCCTGCCGCGAACATTGCGAAACTCGACACGAAGGGCACAAGTCCCAACGTCGACATGCCCGCCGCCACGTCAATCATGTTGCATTCGGCGATACCGCAATCGAAATGCCGAGCGGGAAAATTTTTTTTGAACACACCGGTTTTTGTCGCCGCCGCCAAATCCGCATCAAGCACGACGACATTGTCCGCGATTTTGCCGAGTTCGACAAGCGCGTTGCCGTAACTGTCACGGGTTGCAATTTTTTTCACGTCCGCCATTTACGCTACCTCCAAAATTTTTTTGCGCGCAGATTCAAGTTCGCTCAACGCCTGTTGCAATTCGGAATCGTTGGGAGCTTTGCCGTGCCAACCGACTTGATTTTCCATGAACGAAACGCCTTTGCCTTTGACCGTGTGCAAAAGAATCGCGGTAGGTTTGTCGTGAGTCGCGTGAAAAGTTTCAAAAGCTTTTTCCAAGGCGTCGAAGTCATTTCCGTCAATTTCAATCACGTTGCAACCGAACGCCGAAAATTTTTTGTCGAGCGGCGCGGAATTCATCACGTCCGAAGTTTTTCCGTCAATCTGCAAACCGTTCACGTCAACCGCGATGCAAAGGTTATCAAGTTTGTAATGTGCCGCGAACATTGTCGCTTCCCAAACTTGACCTTCGCCGAGTTCGCCGTCGCCGAGCAAAGTGTAAACGTTGATGTCCTTGCCGAGAAATTTTGCCGCCTTCGCCATACCGCAAGCAGTCGAAATGCCTTGACCGAGCGAGCCGGTTGACATGTCGACACCGGGCGTCAAATTCATGTTCGGATGTCCCTGCAGATAGGAACCGAGTTTGCGCAACGTCAACAAATCTTCGACTGGAAAAAATCCCGCGTTCGCAAGCGTCGCATAAAGTCCGGGCGAACAGTGACCTTTCGACAGAACAAAACGGTCGCGATTTTCGGCTTTCGGATTTTTCGGGTCGACGCGAATTTCTTTGCCGTAAAGATAAGCGAAATATTCCGTCGCCGACAAACTTCCGCCGGGGTGACCGCTTTTGGCTGCGTGTGTGCTTTGAACAATTCCTTCGCGAATTTTGACGGCGAACAGTTCGAGTTTCTTTTTCTCTTCGGGTGCCATGAAAAGTCCTCCTTATCGATTTTATTTGATGAGATTGATGATATTGCCGAGAATTGCGCCGACAACACAGAAATCCGCATCGCTGAAAGTCGTGTTCGCAAAACCGAGGCTGCCGAGAACCGGCATAAGCAACACGGGCAGGAACGTTATAAAGACGCCGTGAGCCATTGAACCGAAAATGCAACCGCGCAGACCGCCCGTCGCGTTGGCAAAGACGCCCGCCGTCGCTCCGCAGAAGAAGTGCGGCACGACACTTGGCAGGATAATCGGCAAAGGATTGACGGGAGTATTCATTGCCAACAAAATGCCCATGCCGATGACGCCGCCGACAAAACTTGACAAGAATCCGATTAAAACCGCGTTTGGTGCATAAGGATAAACGATCGGGCAGTCAATCGCGGGTTTCGCGTTCGGCAGGATTGTTGTGGCAATGCCCGTGAACGCGGGAACAATTTCCGCAAGAATTAAGCGAACACCGGATAAAATGACGTAAACGCCGCCCGCGAAGGTTATCGCCTGGACGATTGAGAACACCAAGAAATTTTGTCCGCCGCTCAAATTTTGTTCGACGTATTCGGGACCGCAAGCAATCGCCACGACGAAGAACAGCCCCAACATTACCAACGAGATTGACAGCGACGAATCGCGCAGAAAAGTTAAACTCTGCGGAAAGTTTATTTCTTCGGTTGAATGATCTTTGTTGCCGAGCAACTTGCCGACATAAGCCGCAACAATGTAACCGCACGTCCCGAAACGTCCGAAACCGACATCATCACTGCCGGTGATTTTTTGCACGAACGGTTGAGCGAGATAAGGAAACAACGCCATGATAAATCCGAGCGTAACGGCACCGACTGTGACCAAAGCCGCGCCGTCAAGCCCGCCGACCGAAAGAATGATGCCAATCATGCACGCCATATAAAGTGTGTGGTGACCCGTGAGGAAGATGAATTTCAGCGGCGTGAAACGAGCAATGATGACGTTGGCAACCATACCGAATGCCATAATCAACGCCGTTTGCGTGCCGAATTCTTCCAAAGCCAAACCGACGACCGCTTCATTGTGCGGAACAACACCCGTTATGCCGAAACCGTATTGGAACATGTTGCCGAAATGCCCCAACGCTCCGACGACCAAAGTTGCGCCGCCGCCCAAAACCAAAACACCCATAATCGTTTTGACGGTGCCTTTAACGACGTCCGAGATGCCTTTTTTCTGTGCAACCAGACCGATAAACGATACCAGACCGATTAGCACGGCAGGTACACTCAAAAAGTCCAGAATGAACTTCAACATAAGAATCACTCCTTAAAAAAAACGCGGCAACTCGAACGAACCGTTTCTTGTTACCGCACCGAATAAAATCATTTCGGGAATTATTTGCCGTTGAATTTGTCGATTGCTTCGGAGAGTTTCTTCTTCATCTCAACTTTGTCAATCATGTTGTTGAGCGAAACGACGATGCCGCCCAAACCTTCGAGCTGAACCGCAATGTCGCGAGTGCCGACGTAGATGTCCGACTTGTGACTTGCCGCCGAGGAAAGATCGCAATGCGTGACTTCACCCGCAATGCCGAGTTCCTGCAAAACTTTTTTGATGTTCATTTCAATCATGAAACTGCTTCCGAGACCGCTGCTGCAACAAACCAAAATTTTCATTTCAATTATCTCCTTTCAATATACCGATTGCCTCGTCGACCGTTGTCGCGGACAAAAACTTTTCCAAAAGCTCCGGCTCCATCAAGAAATTTGTCAGAGCCTCCAACATCTTGACATGACTTTTGTTGTCGGGCGTCGCCAGCGTTATCACCAGCCGTACCGGGTCATTCAAGTCGTTGCCAAATTCAATCGGCGTTGCCAACGTCATGAGCGTCAGACCGATTTTGTGTGCCCCGCATTCCGGTCGTGCATGTGCCAACATGATGCCTTTGGCGATAACCATGTAGGGCATTTCACGATGATTTACCTTGACCGCCTGAACGTAGGATTCTTCGATGACTTTGTCGGCGAGAAGCGGCGCGGCTCCCTTGTCGAGCGCGTCTTCCCAATCCGTACAAGGCACATTAAGCAAAATCCTTTCAGGCGTCATAAACTGTTCAAGAATTTCAATCAACTCCTTTCAAGTTTTACGGTTTCGAGCGGCGTGGCGGATTTGCATCAACTCCTTTCATTTCGTTGCCGCAAAGATAGCAAACGTCGACGAAGATTAGAAGTCCAAATGATTGAACGTTTTCGTGCAAGGGTCGAAGGTCGTTGCTTCGATTGAATGCGTTCGTAACTTTGAGTTTGTTGTTATCTACTTTTCTTTGGCGACAAAGAAAAGTAGCAAAAGAAATCGCGCCTGCGCGGCGGGCGAACGGTGCGTTATCACGTTGAAAAAGCCGCCTCGTCACCAATTTTTAGCCCGCAAATTTCGCATCACGCGAAATACGCGGGCGAGGCCGTCATCCGTGACGGCCTCTGATTTCCGCAACGTTACCGCGAAAAAAAATCTCCCCGAAGGGAGAATTATTCACTGCAAAATTTCTTTCAGTATGGATAATATTTCGTCCGACGAGTTCGCTGTCGCCAGCCGCTCAAAATTTTCATCCGTCGTCGCCAACGTCAACAGGTCGTTCAGAATTTGCAGATGTCGTTCGTTGTCTTCGGCGCACAGCATGAAAATTATTTTTGCCGCCCGCGTTTCGTTGAAGATCACGGGCGTTTTGAAAACAGTCAGCGACAAGTTCAACCGATTAACGCCGTCTTGAGGTTTCGCGTGCGCCAACATGACATAATCGTTCATAAACATGTACCCCGCACCGTAATACATACTTTGAGAAATGATTGCGTCCAAATATTTTTCGACGATACTGCCGTCACGAATCAACGATTCGCCCGCAAAATAAATCGCGTCCGTCCACGTCAACTTTTCGTCCGTCACGGAAATTTTATCCGCCGTCAAGCAATCCAAAATGCCCGGCTGAAATTCGCCCGCAAAGTCAATCGTGTCATGCGAGCCTTGCAAACACAGCTGAATTTCCTTTTTGACAGCTTCGTAATGTTTCTTGTCGACGTATTTGCGAATTGACTCGAACAGCGAATCGGCAAGTCCGCCGCTCCAAAAATGTCGAACGAGCCGGTGATTCAAAATATATTTTCGATCGTCGTCCGTCAAAATCGGGTGCACGACAATCGCGGGCACGATACTTTTTATCGGCGCGGTCGAAATTATCAAGTCGCACAGCTCCTGCGCACGGAAAGCATCTATCGCCGCCACAAGCCCGACGATTTTTGCTTCGGGCAAAAGTTTTTCGATTTCGTGACGCAACATGTTGCCGGTCGACACGCCGTTGACGCAAACAATCAGAATTCGCAGCTGTGGATTTTTCTTCTCCGCGATTTTCATGAACGCGCCGAAATGCAACGTCAAATATGCAACTTCGCTGTCGGTGACGGGCAAGCCGAGCATCTGCTCCAAATATTTCGTGACGCTCTTGGTGATGTTAAATAAATTCGGGTACTCCCGCACAATGTCTTCGCGCATCGGGTTGCCGAGCTGAATTCCGTAGCGAAAACGATACAGCGACGAGCGAATATGAATGAACAACGCCCGTTCAAGTTCGTCACGTTCGGCAAAGAAAACGCATGCGGTCTTTTCAAATTCGCTGACCAAAGTTTTTACAATGCCGTAAATCGATTGATCGGATTTGTCCTCGAAAATTTTATCCGTCGACACCGACAGCCGCGAGCCGAGCAAATGCAAGCTCAAATAAATTTGTTCGTCTTCGCGCAGTTCTGGGAAAAATTTTTGCACAGCCGAAAACTCCCGCGACGCGAAAATTTTTTCACGCTTCAAGCCGACAAATTTCAGTTCGTCCGTCGAATCTTTCATAATCGGCAACAGTGCCGCCAAGCTGTACAAATTTCCTTCGACGTAATCAATTTTCAATTCGGCTTTGAGTTCGGTGAGTCGCCGAAAGTAAAAATTTATTTCTTCGCGATTGAAAAACGAAAGTTGCCCGTGCTCCAACAAAATCCTGAGCGAATCGAAAAACAAAAAGTACAGTGCGCGAACGTGAATGACATCGCCCGTGATTTTGTAACCGGTTTTCGGCGCGTAAGAAAGTTTCGCGTTGTATTCATGCAGTTGCCGAATCAAAATTTGAATGTCGGCAAAAATTGTGTTGCGGCTGACAAGGCACGCTTCCATAAGCTGTTCGACGTAAACGGGCGTTTCGCTGCGAATAATGTAGCACGCGATAATTTTTGCGCGTTCGCTCGGCAGGAAAATATATTCGTTGCGGTCGTCCTTTTCGTCGGCAAGCGCGTCGATTGAAATTTTTTCGTCGGGCGGAATGAAAATTCCCTTGCCGCGCAAAATTTTCAACGGCGGCAGATTGTGCGAATCAAGCCAATCATTTATGTTGCAAATGTCGTAATAAACACTGCGGCGCGAAACGTTTGTCTTTTCGGCAAGTTCGCGCATGGAAACGAAATCGGTCGCCTTCAACAGGAAACGCAAAATTTTGTTGCAACGTTCGCCCAAATTGTTAAGCATGTTCGCGGCTCCTTCCCGTGAATTTTCGTGAATTTTATCACCGTGACAAGCTCCGAAAAAGTACAAATGCTTGAACGTGAGCGTGCAACAAAAAAATCGCGTCGAAGATTTTCGGGCGAAATTTTTCCGTGCGTGTGATATAATTCGCCGCAAAAATATATTTGGAGGAGAAATTTGATGGCTAGATTGTTCGGAACCGACGGCGTGCGCGGAGAGGCAAATACTCAACTGCAGCCGGAATTGGCGTATCGATTGGGGCGAGCGGCAACAATTTATTTCGGCGAACATCACGAAGGCAAACCGCAAATTTTAATCGGGCGCGACACCAGAATTTCCGGCGAAATGTTGGAATCTGCTTTGGTCGCGGGAATTTGTTCGGCGGGCGGCAATGCGATACTTGCGGGAATTGTTCCGACTCCTGCGGTTGCATATCTTGCACGGAAATTGCACGCGGCGGCAGGAATTGTAATCAGCGCGTCACACAATCCCTTTCACGACAACGGAATTAAATTTTTCGGCGGCGACGGTTACAAACTCCCCGACAAAGTCGAAGACGACATCGAAAAAATTGTTCGCGACATTGAGCACGGAAAAATTTTTCACCGTCCCACCGGCAACGAAGTCGGGCACATTGAACGTCGACAAAACCTTTTGGAAGATTATATCGGCTTCGTAATGAGCACGACGAGCGAACGTTTCGACGGAATGAAAATTGTTTTGGATTGCGCGAACGGTGCCGCGTTCAAAGCAATGCCCGCAGTTTTGGAACGCCTCGGCGCGAACTTGATAAAAATCGGCGACGAACCGAACGGAATTAACATCAACGACGGTTGCGGCTCAACTCATTTGGAAAATTTACGGCTTGAAGTTCTCAAAAATCGTGCTGACATCGGAATTGCTCACGACGGCGACGCTGACAGGTGCCTTTGTGTCGACGAACGCGGCGAAATTATCGACGGAGATCACATCATGGTTATTTGCGCCAAACTCATGCAAAAAGTCGGCGCGTTGCCCGATAAAACCGTCGTCACAACCGTTATGTCGAATATCGGCTTTCGTCAGGCGTTGACGGAAATGAATTTGGCTTACGAAATCACTGCGGTAGGTGACAGGTACGTCCTTGAAAACATGCGCGCAAAAAATCATAAACTCGGCGGCGAACAATCGGGGCACATAATTTTTTCCGATTATTCGACGACGGGCGACGGTTTGATTACCGCGTTGCAAGTTTTGACGGCAATGAAAAAGTCCAATCAATCCGCAAGCAAATTGAATTCGTTGATGACGACTTATCCGCAAGTTTTAATCAATGTTCGCGTGCAAAACAAATCCGCGTGCGAAAATTCCGATGCCGTTAAGCTTGCGATTGCCGAAGGTGAAGCGGAACTCGGCACGACGGGCAGAATTTTGGTCAGACCTTCTGGCACGGAGCCTTTGATTCGCGTTATGGCGGAAGGTGCCGACAAAAATCAGCTCAACCGAATTTGCAACAAAATCGCCGCAGAAATCGAGAAATGCGATGCGTAAGGCGATAATTTTGGCAAGTTTCGGCTCGGCGGACGATTCGATTCGCGAAAAAATTTTCGGCAAACTCGCAACCGAATTACAAAAAAATTTCCCGACGTTTGAAGTTATACAGGCGTTCACGTCAAATTTCATGATTCGCAAACTTGAGCGCAGAAATATTTTCGTCCCGACGGTTGACGCGGCGATTTTGAAATTGCGTGCCGACGGTTTCCGAAAAATTTTTGTACTGCCGACGCATTTGACGGCGGGCGAAGAATTCGACAACAAAATCAAAATCTGCGCGGCAGATGACGTTGAAATTGTTTCGCCGCTGTTGACAAACGATTGTGCGACGCCGTTTGACAAAAAAGTTTTCGCGACGATTTTGGAATGTTACCCGCGTGCCGACGACGAAATTTTGATTTTAATCGGGCACGGCTCACCGAACAGGCACAATCCCGTTTACGAAAATTTTCAGCGGCTGAGCGACGAAATTTTAATCGGCGTCATTGAATCGACGGACACGCCAAATTTTGACGACGTTGTTGCGAAGTTGCCCGCGTCGGGAAAAATTTTGTTGGCTCCCATGCTGTTCAACGGCGGTGTGCATTTGTCGAAAGACATTTCCGACACATGGAAAAATCGCCTAATCGCGCTCGGTTATGAAGTTCGCGTGTCGACGAACGGTCTCGGCGCGTTTGAAAAATTTCGGGCGTTGTATATCGAAAAACTTCGCGAGGTGATTGACTTTGGACGAACGCAAGCTTGAAATAATCGTTCACGTGACGGACGAAAATTTTTTCGCGAATTTGACGGCGTCACTCGAAAAAGTTCACGTGCCCGAAAATCTTTCCGTCGAAGTGCAACCCGTCACCGGCGACGAAAAATTTTTTGCTTACGAGACGGCACGGCAATCAAGCGACGCGAAATTTAAAATTTATCTCGACGAACGGGCAACAATCACGAACGAAAATTTTTTGACGGAACTGTTAAAGATTTTTTCGGACGAGCGAATCGGTTTGGTCGGAACTTCGGGCGCAATTCAACTTTCGACGCACGGAATTTCTTTGACTTCGTACAAGCGCACGGACGAAAATTTTTCGGGTGAAGTTGACGTTGTCGACGGATTTTTTATCGCCACTCAGCACGATTTGCCTTGGCGGATTGACTTCACGGATAATTTTTTCGGCGCGCAGGCTCATTGTGTCGAATTCCGCCGCGCAGGTTACAAAGTTTTCGTCCCGAAACAAAATCGCCCGTGGATTTCCGTTGCCGCCGAAGATTTACGGATTGACGAGACCGCCCGCCAAAAATTTCTCGACGAATACTCGAAAGATTTATTCCCGTTGGTGAGCGTGATTATCCCGACGTTCAATCGCCCGAAATATTTCCGCGAGGCTCTCGACAGCGCGTTGAGCCAAACTTATCGCAACATTGAAGTTTTCGTCAGCGACAATTCGACGGAAGATGATACCGAAAATTTGATTCGCAGTTATGACGACGCCCGCATAAAATATTTCCGTCACAAAAATTTCAACGCAAGCGACAACTGGAATTTTGCGCGCAGTTACAACAATCCGAAAGCCGAATTCGTCAACTGGCTCATGGACGACGACAAATTTTATCCGACGAAAATCGAAAAGATGGTTGAGATTATGCGCCGCCGCCCCGATGTTTCGATTGTGACGAGCGTTCGACACGTGATTGACGCCGACGGAAAAATCATCGATACGATGCCGGGCACGTTGGACAAAAATTTTTTTCAACCGGGCATTGTCGCGGGCAGAAATATTTTGTTCACGGGCAAAAACGACATTGGCGAGCCGACAACGCCGCTGATTCGCAAAAATTGTTTGCGCGATAACGATTTATGCCGAACTGCGAACGAACGCGGCTTTTATCCGCTGATTGACGTTTCGACGTGGTTACAGGTTTTGTCGCGGGGAAATTTAATTTGGCTTGCGGAACCGCTCAGCATGTTTCGTTTCCACAAACAACAGGCGTCGAATTGGGAACGCGTCGGCAGTGTCTTTTCAATTTGTTGGGCGAACTTTTTGCAGGTCGAATGGGACAAAAAATTTTTCCTGCGAACCGAAGACGATTTCCGCAAAGCATTGACACAAACAATTTCGGGCGCGAAAAATCGGCTGTCGAAAGCTCAAGAATTAAATTACCGCGACGAAAACATAATCGAACTGGAAAAAGTTTTGTCGGCATTGACGGACGCGCTGACGACCTGCAAATTAAAATTGCCGCCGTTTAAATATTTCACGACGGACAAGCAAAAAGTTTTCTGCTGAAAGGAGCGTTTGATATGAAAATTTTGATGACGGGCATAACCGGCTTTATCGGTCACCACTTGGGCGAAAGATTTATCGACGACGGTCACGAAGTCCACGCGATTGTTCGCCCCACCTCAAAAGTTCACGAGCTGAGCGAAAGACTTCGCGCCAACGTAACTTTTCACGTGCATGAACCCGATAATACTTTGCTGGACATTGTAACGGATTTGTGCGTCGAAAATCACCGCCCCGACGTGGTTTTTCACTTGGCGACGAATTTCAAGATTGCTCACCGCTTCGAGGACATTCAAAAGTTGATTCAATCGAATATCACACTCGGCACGGAACTTCTTGACGCAATGGCGGCGAACAACGTTTACAATTTCGTCAACGCGGGCACTTTTGAGCAAGCGATTGACGACAATTTGAGTCCCGTGAATCTTTATGCGGCGACGAAAGATTGTTTCGAGGGCATTGTTAAATTTTACGCGGCGGCACGGAATTTGAAATGTATCGGCTTGCGATTGTCGGACACTTACGGCGCGGACGATAAAAGCGATCGGCTTTTGGAACGCATGAAACACAGCTTTTTGACGAACGAACCGTTGCAGTTGTCGCACGAAGGTTGCCTTATCGATTTGATTTACATTGATGACGCGGTCGAGGCCTTCGTTCAGGCGGGCAAACTTTTGGCAGATAGTAAATACGATTACTGCGGCACTTACGATGTCTGCGCGGCGCGTCCTTTTTCGTTGGTCGAAGTCGTGCGAACTTTTGAAGACGTTTCGATTAAAAAACTTCCCGTTAATTGGACGGGACGTTATGCGTCGACGAATTTGCGCGGCACGCCGAAATTTTTGCCGAATTGGAAACCGCAAGTTTCGTTGCGTGACGGAATAAAAAAATTTTTGGGAGTGTGATTCACATGCAATGTCGTCGGTGCGGCAAAGAGCTGGGCAATTCGCTCAAGTGCACGTTCTGCGGCTACGAAAACACGGAGGGCAACGTTCGAGACTTGACGCGAACCGAAAAAAATTTTTTTGACGGCGAAACTATTGATGTCGGCTCGGTCGACGGCGAATCGGAGCGCAAAGAAAATTTTCGCGAACGCAATTATCGTTACGAGTACGGCACGCGCAGGACGTTCGTTAATTTTGAAAGCGGCGGATTTTTTTCGCGTGTGACAAGTTGGATTTTGCGCGAATGGCTCGGCGGAAATAAATTGGTCAAAGTTGCCGTGACGCTGATTTTCGTCGCCTTTGCCGCGCTGATGGTTTTCGTCGCGTTGCCGATAATTTTTGTGATTTTGGCGGCGGGAATTGTGATTTTGGCGTTGCTGAACAAATTCAGATGATGCGCACGGAAAAATTTTTTATCAACGGTCAAACGCTTGAAATTGAGCTTGCGGAAAATTTTTTGTCGCGCTTTTGCGGGCTGATGTTGCGAAAAAATTTGCCCGAAGGTCGCGGGTTGTTGCTTGCGCCGTGCAACAGCGTTCACATGGGATTTATGCGATTTTCGATTGACGTAATTTATCTCGACGAAGATTTTCGCATAAAAAAAATCGTGCGGAATTTGCGCCCGTGGATTGGCTTGAGCGCGTGTTTCGGTGCGTGGGGAGCCTTGGAGCTTCCGAAAGGTGATTCGGATCGTTTGCAACTGGAAATCGGTCAACAGTTCCGACGAAACTAAGTTTTGTTGCTTCGATTGAGTCAAATTTCAAATTGATTTTTTAGAATCTACTTTCTTTCAGCGACGAAAGAAAGTAGCAAAGAAAGTCGCCACTGCGCGTGGAGCGGCTACGTTATCGCTGTTCGGAGTAGTCGGCTACGCGTGCCGCTCGTGCCCGTGCATTTCACATCACGTGAAATACCACGGGCGGCCGCACGTCCTGTGCGGCCTCTTGTTTCCGTGACGTTTTCGCAAACAAAAATCCCCGTCGTTATCAACGGGGATAATTTTTTTCGTGGCGTGAAGTTTATATTCGTGTCAAAAAATTTTCCATCATGATTCGACCGTCGGGCGTCAAAATTGATTCGGGATGAAATTGAATACCTTCTGTGTCGAAAGTTTTGTGTCGGACGCCCATAATCGTGCCGTCGTCAAGTTCCGAAGTAATTTCCAGACAATCCGGCAAAGTTTCGCGTTCGATAATCAGCGAATGATAACGCCCGACTTCGACACCTTGAGCAAGCCCGCGATAAATTCCCGTGCCGCAATGTTTGAGCCGCGAAGTTTTTCCGTGAACAATTTCTTTGGCGCGAACGACTTTGCCGCCGAAAACTTCACCGATAGCCTGATGTCCCAAACAAATTCCGAAAATCGGCAGTTGCCCGCTCAATTCGGAAATAATTTTTTCGGAAATGCCCGCGTCACTCGGCACGCCGGGACCGGGCGAAATTATCACGGCGGAAAAATTTTTCACTTCGTCGACGGAAATTTTATCATTGCGAACGACTTCGACCGACGCGCCCAATTCCGACAGCAGCTGAAAAACATTGTACGTGAACGAATCATAGTTGTCGACGAGCAAAATTTTATTCTCACGCATTATTTTCAACCTCCTCGACGACTTCAAACAACGCTTTGGCTTTCTGCAAAAATTCGCGGTATTCGTTCAGCGGAATTGAATCGGCGACAATGCCCGCGCCCGTTTGAATCACGGCGTCAACGTCGTTTTCGACGCGCATTGTCCGCAACGTAATGCACATGTCCATATTGCCGCAAAAATCCATGTAGCCGACAGTTCCCGCGTAAGTTTCGCGTCTCACCGGCTCAAGTTCGTTGATAATTTCCATTGCGCGAAGTTTCGGAGCACCGCTGACCGTTCCCGCAGGAAAAGTTGCCCGCAAAACGTCAATCGGCGTCAAATTTTCGTTCAGCTCACCCGAAACGCTTGAGACCATGTGCATGACGTGGCTGAAGTATTCGACTTCCAAAAGTTTTTCGACTTTGACGGTGCCCGCGACGGAAATTCTGCCCAAATCGTTGCGTGCAAGGTCGACAAGCATCGAATGTTCGGCAACTTCCTTCACGTCGGATTTCAAATCGGCGGCAAGTCGTAAATCTTCGTCGGGAGTTTGTCCGCGTCGACGAGTGCCCGCTATCGGGTACGTGAAAACTTTTTTGCCCGCAACTTTAACCAACATTTCGGGTGACGCGCCGACAAGTTTCACCGAGCCGAAATTTATGTAAAACATGTACGGCGACGGATTGACTTGCCGAAGTCTGCGATAAAACAGGAACGGCGGCTTTGAAATTTTTGCGCGGAATTGTTTCGACGGCACGACTTGAAAAATGTCGCCCGCGAAAATATATTCTTTGGCGCGTTCGATTGCCTTCAAAACTTCGGGCGGTGCTTCGCCGTATTTCTGCATGAAGTTAAGGGACAAGGGCGACGGGACACGGGACAAGTTTTTTGGCAGACTTAGCGGAGCAGACAATTTGTCGACCAGCTTTTTTAATCGCGACGAAATTTCCGCGTAAAGTTCGGGCAAGTCGTCACGATTTTTCACGTCGGCAAGATAAATCAATCGCGCAGAATTTTTCAACGCGTCCAAAACAATCATCACGCGACAAATCATGAATTGCCCCAAAAGTTCTTCGTCGCCCAATTCAAGCCCGCGAATTCTGTCGAACGTTGCGGCAATTTCAAAGTTGAAGTAACCGACCATGCCACCGTTTGCGAGCGGCAAATTTTTATCGAGTGCGGCGGGCGTGTAACGGCTCATGAATTTTTTTATTGCGTCGACGGGTGCGCCGTCAATGCATTTCATCAAGTCGCCGTCACGAATCATCAATTTGTTTTTGAAAACTTGCAAGCGCACGAACGGTTCCGCGCCGACGAAACTGAATCGCCCGAAATTTTGTTGCGTGGTGTCGACGGATTCGAGGATAAAACCTTCGCCGTTGTCGACAAGCTTGTAAAAAATCGAAACGGGCGTATCCAAATCCGTGTTAATGTTCGCGGAAACTGCAATCAGATTTGAGTTCTGCGCGAAATTTTGAAACTCTGCGAGTGTCGGGGAGATTTTCAGCACTTCAAAGCACTCCTTCACTTCGTAATTGATTTTAGCGTCGAATCTAACGACGAGGCGGCATCTTCGAGATATTTTGTAACGCTGCTGTCTTCGGCGGAAATTCTTCCTTCGCCGACGTTGACGCCGAAAGTACCAAGCACCGGTGCCGCCGTTTCAAGCGTTTTGGATTTTGCGACGCGCCAGTATCGTGAAACGGTCGAAATAATGTCGGAACTTGCTTGCCCGCCGCCGTTGACATCTTTGAACGCGAAAACAACGACGCCGATAGTCAAAATGACCGTAATCATCGTCACAATGATTAAAAATCGGTTCGGCATATAATTCGCCTCCTTTTCGCGACATTATAGCACAGCAAAAAAAAATCCCGCCAAAAATTTTGACGGGAAAAATTTTTTCGTGACAAAAATTATTCGCCGAAAATATCTGCGTGCGTGCCCGTTGCGGTTGCCAACAGAATTAATTCGCCTTCGTCGATTCGATAAACGAGCAACCAATTTGATTCAATGTGGCATTCGCGAAGGTCTTCAAGGTCGCCTTTTAGTTGATGGTCGCGATAAATTTCGGGCAACGGCTCACCGATTTTCAACAAATCGAGGACAGCCGTTAATTTTGAAAGATTTTTACCTCGTCGTTGCATTCGCCGAATATCTCTTCGCATTCGGGCGGTGTAGTTGACTTGATACATGTTCAATCATCCTTCAACATCGACGCCACTGCTTCTTCGGCAGTATCAAAGGGACCATAAAGATTTTTTTTCATGCGGGCATCACGAATTGCCTCTTGCAAATCCTCAGGCATTTTGTAATGTTTGACGCTGAAAGGAATTCCGTTTCTTGCAAGAGACGCTTTAAAAAACATTTTGACCGCCGTTTCGGTATCAAGTCCGAGGTCTTCAAAAAGTTCGTCGACATCCGCTTTAAAATCGTCGTCCAAAGTCATTTGAAAAGTCGCCATGAAATTTTGCCTCCGTTATTTGGCAGCGGCAACCATGCGATTAACCGCGCTGAAAAGTGCGTGAAGCGACGCGGTGATAATGTCGGTGTCCTTGCCCGCGCCCCAGAAAACATTTCCGTCGTAGCCTGTGATTGAAATGTAGGCGATTGCGTCCGCAGATTGCCCGATTTCGAGTGCGTGCTCGTTGTAAGTCAAGTTCGAGTAAATCAATCCCAAATTGCGTTGCAGAGCGTTCGAGACCGCGTCCAAACGTCCGTTGCCGCGTGCCATGTAAGTGACTCGTTCGCCGTCAACTTCCATTTCGACACTGCCGACGCGTGCCCCGCCGGGTTCTTTGCGCAGGTGGAATTCAATAAGCTTGTAAGGCGTTTCGACGTTGACATATTCGTCGCGGAAGATCTGATAAATTTCGTCCGGCAAAAGTTCTTTGTGTTTTTGATCGCTGACTGCCTTGACGCGGTAGCCGAAATCTTCGCGCATCTTTTTGGGCATTTCGATACCGTAATTTTGCTCCATAATGTAACCGACGCCGCCTTTGCCGCTTTGGGAATTGATTCGGATAACGTCGCTGTCGTATTCGCGCCCGACATCTTTCGGGTCGATTGGCAGATAAGGCACCGTCCAACGTTCGGGATTTTTTTCGTCGCGCCAATGCATACCTTTGGCGATAGCGTCTTGATGACTGCCGCTGAACGCCGTAAAGACCAATGCGCCCGCGTAAGGTTGACGGTCGTGAACGGTCATGCGAGTGACGCGCTCATACATTTCGACGAGTGACGGCATGTCGCTGAAATCAAGTTTCGGGTTGACGCCGAGAGCAAACATGTTCATTGCCAGCGTGACAATGTCGACGTTGCCGGTGCGTTCGCCGTTGCCGAAAAGCGTACCTTCGATTCTGTCCGCGCCCGCCAAAAGTCCGAGTTCACAATCAGCGACGCCACAACCGCGGTCGTTATGCGGGTGCAAGCTCAAAACAACTTTGTCGCGGAACTTCAGATATTTATTGATGTAAGCAACCTGCGCGGCGTAAATGTGCGGCAAACTCATTTCGACGGTGACGGGAATGTTGATAATCGGCTTGCGGTCAATCACCGGTTCCCACACGTCCAAAACGGCGTTGCAAACTTCAAGCGCATAATCGGGTTCGGTACCCGTGAAACTTTCGGGCGAATATTCAAAGCGGTAATTCGCGCCGGCTTTCTGCGTGAGTTCAAGCAAAAGTTTCGCGCCGTCGATGGCGATATTTTTAATTTCATCTTTGGACATGCGGAAAACTTGTTCGCGTTGTGCGACGGAAGTCGAATTGTAAACGTGAACAATCGCATTTTTCGCGCCGTCGAGTGCCTCAAAAGTTTTCTTGATGATGTGTTCGCGTGCCTGTGTCAAAACCTGAACCGTCACGTCGTCGGGAATCAGATTGTCTTCGATAAGCGTGCGCAAAAGTGCGTATTCGGTATCGCTGGCGGCGGGGAAGCCGACTTCAATTTCTTTGAAGCCGATTCTCACGAGCGTTTTATAAAACTCAATTTTTTCGTCGAGACTCATGGGCGTTATCAGCGATTGGTTGCCGTCGCGCAGGTCGACACTGCACCACACGGGAGCTTTTTCGGGATATTCTTTCGTCACCCAATCGAAAATCATTTCGGGCGGCAGAAAGTAACCCTTGCTGTACTTCGTAAAATTTTTCAAACTCAACACCTCATTTTAAGCTTTGAGCTTTGAGCTTTGAGCTTTGAGCTTTTAGGACAATCGCCTTAAAGCTTAAAGCTTACAGCTTAAAGCTAATTTTCACGCGGAAATTATATTCGCAACCGCCGATAAAGTAAAGCTTGCAAATATCTTTACTTGCGCAAATTTTTGTTATAAACTGCAACCAAAGGAGGCGGTTACTCATGAAAAAAGTTTTTCAAGTTCTGTTCGCGTTGACGTTGCTTTTGACTTCAAGTTTGGCGGCGGCTTACGACGAAGGCGATTATTTCGAGGCGGAAGGCATAATTTTCGACACCACCCAAGGCAAAGACTCCATGTATCGTGCTGCGGTTATGCAGGCGTACCGTTATTTGGCTGAGGAAATCGGCGACCTTTATATAACGTCCGCAACCACGGTGCAACAGGCGCGAACTGCCGACGACGAAATTAATGCACGTGTCGAAAAATGTCTGCGCGGTGCCAAACGCGTTTCGGTAAAATTCGAGGGCGACGGCTCGTGTCATGCGATAGTTCGTCTGCCGAAAAACGGTCCGCAGTCCATTGCCGGAGCAGTTCTCAAACCCGACATCGTCATTGAAGATTTCCCGAAGCCGAAAATTATCAATATTCGCAGCACGGTTACTTACACGGGGCTGATCATTGATTGTCGCGGCATGAATCTTTCGGAAGCGATTTCTCCCGTGATAAAATCTGCGGGCGGCACGGAAATTTACGCGTACAAAAACATCGGCTATCAAAGCGCGGTCAATATCGGCATGGTCGAATACTCCGCCGACATGAATTCATCACGTGCGGGCAATAATCCGCTTACCGTCAAGGCAGTAAAAATTTCCGACAAGTGCGACGTGGTTATAAGTGACGACGACGCCGACAAAATTCTTAATGCCAATCAGTCAACGAATTTTTTGATTAACTGCGCGGTCGTTTTGGTGAGGTGATTGCCGTGAAAAAATTCTTCTCGCTCGTCGTCGCGTTGGCAATTTTTTTGTGCGGCTCAACTTCATTTGCGGGCGAACAATTAATCGAGGCGACGGGCGATTACATCATGGATTCGCGCCTTGACGAAACCTTTGCAAGTGCCACGGCTCGCGCCCGCGAAGATGCCAAACGTGCCGCAGTCGAAAAAGCCGGCGTTTATCTGCAAAGTTATTCAAAGATGGTCGATCTCCGGTTTGAAGTCGACGAAGTTCAAAGCGTCGCGGCAAGTCTGTTGAAAATTCAAGACGAAACTCAAAACGTCGAAACAATGTCCGGCAATTTAATCAAATTCACCGTGACGATTAAAGCTTTGGTCGCCGAACCGAACGAAGCGGATTTAAAAGCTTTGATGCAAAATCGTCAGGCACTCGACGAAATGACGCGCAAGTACAATGAGCTGCAGGAAAAATATGACGCGCTGAATCAAGACATGAAAAAATACCGCAACGAATTCGACGCCGCCGACGACACGCGCAAAGCCGAGATTAAACGCGAAGTCACGCTCAACAGCGAAAAATTTTCCGCAGTTGACGAACTTGCACGCGGCAACGAATTCGCGGCAACGGGAAATCGTTCGCAGGCACTTGCGGCTTACGACAAGGCAATTCAGCTTGATTCGCAGTTGGCGGAAGCTTACAACAATCGCGGCATCGTTCGTTACGAACTTGGGCAATTCACCGAGGCGATTGAAGATTATTCTGCGGCGATACGCTTGAAGTCCAATTACGCCGACGCGCTGAACAATCGCGGCAATGCTTATTTGACACTCGAACAATTTCAAAACGCCGAAACGGATTTGAAAGCTGCCGTTAAGCTCAACGAAAACTCTGCTACAATTCACAACAATTTGGGTAGCGTGTACATGTCGCAGAAAAAATTCGACGCGGCGTTGAACGAATACACGCGGGCACTGCAACTCAAGCCGAATTTCACCGAGGCTTTGTACAATCGTGCCATTACCCGTTACGCGAAAGGCGATTTTGCGGGTGCGCTACTCGATCTTTCGTCGGCAATGAAATTAAATCCCGCAGATCCTTCCGCACGAGAGCTTTACGATAAACTTGCACGCAAGACAAACTGAACTTTATCGCAAACAAAAATCCCGCCGAGTGTTCGACGGGATAATTTTTTTTATCCGGTTTCAAAACCTGAAAGTTGCGCCGCCCATTACGAAACGTCCCGGCGCGTAGAATTGACTGTTGCCGCCGTAAGAATAATTTTGGTTCGTGAGATTGAGCGCGTGCAGATAAATCGTCGCCCAATCGGTCACATCATAGCTGACGTTAAAATCAAGTGTTGCATATCTGCGTGGGGCATTGTTCGCGGCATCGTCGACGTGCTTAAAATTATTGTCGAAGCCGCTGCCAGCCACGGCGAGCAAACTTGCGCGAAGTCCTTTGTTGCGATATTGAATTCCCGCACGGAAGCCGTTCGGTTGCGGATAATGCCAAGCCGTGTAACGAACAGCCTTCGTGTGCGAATAACCGAGCGTGTAACTGAAATTGTCGTCAACTTTTTGCGCGAAAGAAACTTCAACGCCGCGTTCTTTCACGGAGCCGCTTTGGACGTATTCGGAATACGAACCGAAAGGTAACGCGTGATTTCGTGTTGTGTTAAAGAAATTCAACGTCGCGCTTGTCTTGTCGCTGAAGTTGTGTTCGACGCCGATATTTGTCGTGTGTCCCGTTTCGGCTTTCAGTTTGGAACTGCCCATAATTCCATCGTTGAGCATAACCCACGAAGGAATTCTGTAAAAACGTCCCCACCACGCATAAAATTTTGTTTTGTCGTGCGCACGATAGTTGACGGCAATTTTCGGAGACCAATGACGCCCGAATTGACTGTTCTGGTCAAGGCGCGCTCCCGCAACCACAGTCCACTTGTCGCCGAAAGTCATCGTGTCTTGCAAATAATAAGCGCGGTTTGTCATCTTCGGATACGGCGTTCCGAAATAATCTTTGGCTGTGCGCCCGTAAAGTGCATCGGTTGTTTCCCAACTGTCGATTTTGTCTTGGTGCCACTCGAAGCCCGCGATAATTTTGTGTTGACCGAATGACCAGCCGTTTTGATAGTCGAAGCCCTGCATTTTTTGATACGAACCCAAATCATGGCGCGTTAATCTTTTGTGCGTTATGAATTCGTCTTCGCTGATATATTCTTCGACTTCAGAAATGGTATCGTATTTGTTATTTGCCGCCTTGTAATTTTGGAAGTAGCGGAAATATCCGGGCGTCGCGGTTCCCTCTTTAAAATTGTAACTCAGCGAAATATTGTTGTATAAATCAAATCGGTAGCGATTGGTCTCGAAGTCGTAACGGGCGTAGTTGTCCAAATCGTGCGAACGGTGCATGAAATTCAACGTCAACGAACTGCGCTCGTCGAAACGATTATCCAGCCGAATCGACAGCGTGTTGTCTTTGTAGTCGCTGCCCGAATCAGTGCCGCCTCTATATTTGTAAGGTTGACTTCTATGCAAGCCCGCGGTCGCAAACCAGCTGAAATTTCCTTCGACGCCCTGATTGGTGATTTCGTAATTGTATCTGCGCCAAGAGCCCGCGTTAAAATCAAGCGTTGTCTCGTTGCGCGTGCCTTTTTTGGTGATGATGTTCACGACGCCGCCGACTGCATCCGCACCGTAAAGAGCCGAATAACCGCCTTTGACAATTTCAATTCGCTCAACCATTTTTATCGACGGAATGATAAGCAAGTCGACGCTGTGGCGAAATCCGCCGACGGTATAAGTATTGTCGTTGTCCAGTCGTTGCCCGTTGACAAGCACGGCGACATTCGGGTTGCCGTTTAGCATTACGGCGTTATTCGCTTGAATGACAACGCCGGTCACGTGACTTAAAGCCTCCGTCACGCTCCGATAATTGTTGCGTTCGATTTCTTCGGCAGTGATGATATGAACCGTTGCGGGCGTGTCCCAACGATTGGTCGGAATTCGTTCGGCGGTTATCACGTAGTCTTCGCTCTCAAGATAATTTCGGACGGTCTCATTGACATCTGCCGCGTCGTCGTTTTCATCGGGCGAAACTTCATCGGCGGCAAAAGTTTGACTTGCAATAAAAAAAGTTCCGACAGCCAAAGTTGCGCTTAATCGCCGCCGGTACCTCGTTGCGAAAAAATTTTTTGACACGTTACCAAACTCCCTTCGTTAAAGACTTTTTACGCCGGAAATTCTCTCTTGAGCAATGGCAAGATTGTCGCGGTAAAGTTTGACGTTCGGCGAAAATTTGACGGCTTTGGCGTAAGCGTCGAAAGAATCTTCGTAGCGGCTGACTTTTGAACACGCGTAACCAAGATTGTTCCAGGCGTTGGCGTAACTTTTGTTCAGCGAAACTGCCTTGCGACAACACTCAATCGCTTTGTAAAATTTTTTCTTGCGGTTGTATGCGTAACCAAGCCCGTTCCACGCCGCCGCGTTATGCTTGTCAAGTTCCAAAGCCTTGCGACAATACTCAATGCCTTTGTCGAAATCGCCCGCGTTCAGGCACGAATAACCCAAACTGTTCCACGCGTTGGCATAATCGGGCGCAATTTCCAAAGCCGCAAGATAACAATTCGTCGCCGCGTCGAAATTCTTCAGCTCGGCATGAAGATTGCCCAAATTAACCTGCGCGGTTGCGTCCGTCGGGTCAAACTCAATCGCCCGCTTGTAACACTCAATCGCTTTGTCGAGACGACCTTTGTATCTGTATGCGTAACCGAGATTGTTCCACGCCGCCGCATAATTCGGATTTAGTTCGACAGCTTTGTAACAATTTTCAATCGCCGCGTCGAAATCTTGTCGATAGTTGGCAATGTAACCGACTTTGTTCAGTTGCACGGCGGAAAATTTTTCTTCGTTGCGTTTGACTTCGTCGCGAATTTCTTGACGTTCGACGTTTGAAGCGTGTTTAAATTTTTCTTTCAGCGCGGCAAGTTCCGAATCAAGTCGTGCGCTTTCGCGTTCAATTTCAATCGTGCGGCGAACACGTTCATGAAATTTATCTTTGTCGGCAGAATCGAGTTGCGCAAAAATGCCCGCCTCGTTGAGCGAAACTTTTATGCGGCAATGATATTGCTTTGTCCCGCCGACGACTTCAACCGAGATGCTCTCGTTCAACACTTGCAGGACGCTCACCGAAATCGTATGAATTTCGTCGCGGGTAAGATTACCGTTGAGACTTTCGGAAACAGACTTCACATAAATATTTATCTGTTCGCTTGCGTAACGTCTTGCGTCGGCTCGTGCGCGTTCTTCGGCAACGTGTGGATTTTCGTCAAGCCCGTCGCCCGTGACATAATAACCGTCAGCTTCGATTAAAAAATTTTTTTCGGCGGACGCAACAATCGTCGGGCGCGTGCGAATTTCGTCAAGCTTGAGTAACCCGTCGCTCATTTCGGAAACGACTTCGATAAAAATTGCTTCCAAACTTTCTGCGGCAACCGTCGAACAGCTCAACCACACAATCAACGCGACAAAAAATTTCTTCAAGTTCATGAGCGTTTACCTAGTTGAAAAATCCGCCGTTATTAAAGCATAAAAATTCTCCCGCCGCAAGAATTGACAAAAAAAAAAAACAATTATACTAGGCGCGAAGTTATTGCGTTTCGATTGGAGGGAAAATTTTATGACGATTTACAACACGGATTCGGCAACGGTTCGCGGCACGGATTGGAACGACGTTATCATCAGCGACAACCCCGGCACACTTGTCGAAGACTACGGCGGCAACGACCAAATCACAAACATTGCGGACGGAAATTTTTCGGCGAACGGCGGCGCGGGCAACGACATCATCATAAATTACGCTCAAAGCGGAAGTTCTCATTTGGACGGCGAATGGGGCGATGACTTTCTGATAAATTACGTCACAAATTCCCTCGACGTGCAGTTGATCGGCGACTGGGGCAACGATACACTCATGAATTGCGGTGCGGGCATGGCAACGCTTGACGCAACGGGCGGTTACGGCGACAACAAAATTCTTATCGGCGGGGCGGGCGTCGACATTTTTGCCGTGGACATTGACAGAAACAATACGATTTTTAATTACGACTCAACCGACGTGATTTATTGCGGACAGGCTCTCGTCGATACTGTAGGCACGGACGTTATCATACGAAGTTTCGACGGTTACGAGACAACCGTTGTCAAAGGCGCGGCGGGCAAACCGGTCAATGTTTTTTTCGACAGCGACGACCCGTTTTATCGTTGCATTATCGACAGTTACACCGACATGTTCACGGCAAATTTTTATTCGGCACAGACCGTTGAGGGTTCGTACCACGATACGATTTACGGCACGGCTTTTGACGACACAATCGACAACGACACCGAAGGCGAAGTTCATGGCTTGGGCGGCAACGATTTCATTACGAACTTTGCCGAAAGCTCAGAGATATACGGCGACACCGGCAACGACGTTCTGATAAATTCCGTCGAAGTGAGCATGTACAACAACTATCTTTACGGCGGCTGGGGCGACGACGTTTTGATTAACGAATACTCATTCAACGCGAATCTTTACGGCGAAGACGGCAACGACGTTATCATCAATCATGCCTCGAATTATTCCGACTCTGACAGCAGAATTCTTTTGGACGGCGGCGAAGGTTCCGACACGCTTACAAGTTACGGCTTCGGCATTGCGACTTTGGACGGCGGTTCCTTAGATAAAGCCAACGACGTTTTAATCGGCGGCGCGGGCGTTGACATTTTCAGAATCGGTTCAATGAATTGCGGCGTCGATGTGATTTCAAATTGTAGTTCGGACGATTTGATTTACTTCGACGGCTCGTTGTCGGATTGTTCGTTTCAAGTTGTCGGCGCGGATATCGTCGTCAACAGTGTGCGTTTGTCCACCGGCAATTATCAAGGCACCACGTTGATTATTCAGGGCGGCGCGAATCAAAGATTGAATTTCTTCACTCAAGACAACCAACACGATTTCAATCAAGCCATCGAGAATTACAAAGAAATTTTCGTTGACTATGCCGAAAGTTTGGAAGACGACAACTCAACCGATGACAATTCGACCGACGATAATTCGACCGACGATAATTCGACCGAAGAAATACATTGGAATCGTTTACTCGGCGGCAGTGATTACAGCGGTGTTTCGGCTGTCGACGTTTTTGACATCAGCAAGAACGACGGCAATGATTGGATTGCTTACCTCGACCCGACGGACGAGATAAATTTTTACAACGCGACATTGAGCGACATTGTTTCGATTTCAATCAGCGACACCGCGATAGAATTCACTTTCGACACGGGCGACGTGACGCGGGTAGTTACTTCCGACGATATTTCGCCGACGTTCAAACTTTCAAGCGGCGAAAGTTATGTTTACAATCGCACAACGGATTCTTGGCAAAACGTTTAAATCGACAACAAAAATCTCCGTCAACGCGGCGGGGATTTGTTAAATGTTTTTTTCGTCTATCAAAGGAGGAAAGTTTATGGAGATTTACAACACAACCTCAACGTTCGTCGACGGCACGGCAGGCGATGACTTTATCGTCAACTACGTTGAAGGCGCATTGGTCTACGGCGAAGACGGCAATGACTATCTGGTCAACGCCTCAAACGCCGGCTGGCTCCGTGGCAGAGCGGGCAACGATACTCTCGTCAGCTATGCCGCAAACGGATATGATGTCGATTTGTACGGTGGTGACGGTTCCGACTTAATCGCGGATTACGGTTACGGCATGGCAACTATCGACGGTGCCTCGTTCGACGGAGCAGATGACATTTTTATCAGCGGTGACGGCGTCGATGTCTTCGAGATTGCAAGTTCGTGCGGCAACGACATAATTTTGAATTACAAGCCTTACGATGTCATCTTCAGCTACAGCTCGTATTCCAACTGGTCAATTCAAGTTGTCGGCACGGACGTTTTACTTTCAAATATTTACGGCGGTTCGGTTTACATTCAAAACGGCGGCGCGGGCATCAACTTGTTTACCTACGATGAGTCTTACGACGCTTTTAAAGAACTCATCAGCAATTACAAAGCTGTTTTGGGCATTCCCGATTACGGCTACGACACGGCGACCGACGACCTTTGGGGCAACGCGAATCAACATTTCGGCACGGCGCAGGCGGATAATATTTTCGTCAGCAAAAGCGACGGCAACGACCTTGTTTTGGACACGGACCCAAACGACACCATTCACCTGTACGACGCCACGTTGAGCGACATTGTTTCGACTTCCGCCGGCGAAAACTCAATCGCAATTACTTTCAACACGGGTGAAGTCGCGCAGATTGCCTCGACGGGAAATGTTTCACCGACGTTCAAATTGGCGAGCGGCGAAAGTTACGTTTACAATCGCACAACGGATTCTTGGCAACAAAGCTGAAAATTTTTTCACGGAAAAAAATTTTTCCGTTACCGACAACAGTTACATTAACGCAAAGAAAAAATCCCCCGCAGTTTCGCAGGGGATAATTTTTTTACAAAAGTTTTCGTTTCGGCTCCACACCGCCGACATACAAGGCACGAATGCTGATGTCAACCGCGTGAACAATCAGCCCCGTCGTGAATTCGACCGCCTCGCGAATGTTGCTTTGCGTTTGCCGAACGAGCGTCGGAATGTGGCTGCCGTAACCCAAAACGACTTCGCAGGAAATTTTCAAGCCGCGATCTTCTTCGCCTTTGAACAGGTGCTGAACCGTGATGCTCTTCAAAACTTTGATGAATTCTCGTGCTTTGAGAAGCCGTTCGACAATCCGATAAACAACTTTGTCGTCAATGATTAATTTTCCGTAGTAGCTGAACACGGGACGCACGATTGATTTTTCGCCGAGTTTGCGCCGCCGAATGTTCGACTTTTTAAAGATTGACTGCAACGGATTGATGAGATAGCCCGAAAAATGCGGCTTGAGTTCGATTGTTGGCACGGGGATAATGTGTTTGCCTTCCCGCAGGCGGTGGAATTGCGCTTCGGCGATTTCCGAACGCGACGCAATGTCTTCAATGCGCACGATTAATTGAATTGACGGCAGGCACAGCGTCTTGGCGATTTTGTGTACCATGTTTTCGGACGTGCCGATAACCAAAATTCTGTGCGGCTGAATTCTTTTTATGGCGGCGCGAACTTCTTCGGCGTGTCCCGGCAAAACGAAAATTGCGCGCCTGACTGCCATGATTCGACTTTTTTCGGTCTTGGCTGATTCACCGGCGATAATGTGTCCGTCCTTAATCAAAATCCCGTCGTCGATAATGGCGTCGGCTTCGTGTTCGCGTGCGACTTGTAAAGCGCGATGACTTTTGCCGGTGCCGCTCGGTCCGACCAATGCAATCACGTCCACGAAATCACCTCCCGAAGTTTAAAGCTGTAAAAATTCTTCAACGCAACTTTTCGCCCGAAGATATTTTTCCTGCACGGTTGAATCGTAAAATTCGATGTCCATAAGTTGTTGCAAATAACCTTGCTCAATCGCCCGCCTTTTTGCCGCAACCGATTTAAGCCCGAAACAAAGCGCGATATGTGCAAGATGATAATCGGCAAGCGTCACTCGTTTGGAATAGTCCGCCAATTCATGTTTGGGAAATGCCGCAAGAATCGCGTCGGAAATGTCGGTTGCAAGAATTTCGTCGCGCCCGTGCCCGTAAATAGTTTCCCAACCACTCGTCGCAATCGTGCGGAAAATGTCAATCTGATCTGCCTCACGAATAATTTCGCAAAACAAACGTTCGCGCTCGGTCAAGTCGTCGGGCAATTTCAAATCGCTGTGATGATAAATCGCCCGCTCCATAACGCGCTTATCCTCGTCGCAAATTTCGTCGCTGTTGGAAATTATGTCTTCAATCATGCCGTGCTTGAAAAGCAATCGCGCCCCGAATTTCGCATGATTGTACCTGTCGGAGTCGCGAAAAGTTTGCGTGACGACCGCTTGACCGAAACGCGCAAAATCATGTAGCTCGCCGATAACCCATGCCAAATCGCAATCGTATTCGTTCAAGCCCAAATATTGCGCTATGTGAATGCAATTCGCCGCAACCGCGTTGGTGTGAATCAATTTCGCCTTGCACATGTCGTAAGTGCGGGCTTTCGTTACGTCGTACAGCGAAAAAAATCGTCGCAGTTCCGTTTAATCTCGACTTTATCAAAAATCGTGCTCATGAAAAATCCGAATCACCTTTCAAACGGGTAGACGATGCCGAATTGTTTACGAATCTCGTCCGCTTGACGCATAATCGCCAAACTTTCGGCGTGAGGCATTTCGGGGCACTCGGTTTTACCGTCCGCAATGGCTTTTCGGCAGGCAAGCAATTCATATTCAAAGCCGGTAATCTGCGCGGGCACGGAAATTTCCCGCTTAACGTAATGTTTGTAACCGTTCACGCCGCAGAGAGTAATTTTTTCGGGATTGAAAATGTCGTGCGCTTGAATAAAACCTTCGCGCCCGTAAACAAAGCCGCTTCTGTCGGTCACGGTGTAAATCGTCGCGAAAATATTTGCCATTTTGCCGCCCGCGTATTCAAGCAAGATGTTGTTTTGTCCGTCGACGCCCGTGGAAGTCGGAATCATCGACGCGGCAATTCGTTTGACTTTGTTGCCGAAAATCATTGCGGAAAAATTCAGCGCGTAAACCGTCAAGTCAAGCAGACATCCGCCCGCAAGTTTCGGATTGGTCAAGCGTTCGTTCGTGAAGTTGCAATCGCCGACGTTCGCTGAAATCGTCAACGGTTCGCCAATTTCGCCGCTTGAAATGATGTCTGAAATAATTTTCGCTGACGGCAGATAACGCGTCCAGATTGCCTCGGCAAGCAAAAGATTTTTCGATTCGGCAAGTGAAATCATTTCTTGAGCTTGAGCGGCGTTGACTGCAAGCGGCTTTTCGCAAAGAACGTGTTTGCCGGCTTGAAGTGCTTTAATCGTCCACTCGTGATGATGCGAATGCGGCAACGCGACATAAACCAAATCAATCGCGTCATCCGACAACATTTCGTCGTAGGAGCCGTAAGCTTTTTGAACGCCGAACTTGTCCGCGAACGCCCGTGCTTTGTCGATATTTCGTGAGGCTATCGCGTAACTTTCCGTTTCGTCGAGTGCGGCGATTGTCCGTGCCATTTTTGTCGCTATGAAACCCGCGCCGATTATTGCCACGTTCATTGACGATACCTCCGAAATTTTTTGGAATATTTTAATGCATTGGCACGGCTTAAGCAAGAAGTTGACGTTTGAATATTTTGGCGGAAGTGAGCATTTCGCGGGCATTTTTGATTGATGCCGTTGATTCTTTGCCGGAAGCCATACGCGAAATTTCTGCGACGCGTTCAGTTTCGTCAAGCCGCTTGACTTTGGTGACCGTGCGCCCGTTGACTTCCGATTTCGTGATTCGCAGGTGAATATCCGCCAAACTCGCAATTTGCGCAAGATGAGTTATGCACAAAACTTGTCGACGACGCGAAATTTCGGAAATACACTCCGCAACGGTTTTTGCCGTGACGCCGCCGATACCGGTGTCGATTTCGTCGAAAACCAAAGTTGACGCCGAATCGTCAGCCGCGACAGCTTTCAACGCCAAGGCAATTCGTGACAGTTCGCCGCCCGAAACGACTTTCGACAGCGAAAATTTTTCTTCGCCGACGTTCGCGCAAAAAAGTACGTCAGCCGTGTCGCCGCCGCGTGATGAAAGTTTTTCCGACGGATTTACGACGATTTCAAATTGTGCGCGCTCCATGCCCAGCTTGCGAATTTTTTGTTCGACGACGGTGCTTAAAATTTTTGCCGACGTTCGACGCAGTTGCAAAAGTTTTTCCGCAGAAATTTTCGCCGCCCGTTCAAGTTCGGAAATTTTTTGTTGCAACTCCGCAACGTCCGAATCAAAATTTTCGACGCCCGCAATTTCTTCGCGAATATTCGACAGCCGCGACAAAATTTCGTTGACCGACGCGCCGTATTTTTGTTTGAGTTTAAAAATCACGTCCGCCCGCGCATGAAGTTCGTCAAGTCGTTCGGGCGAAAAATCCACAGCCTCGCCGTAATCGCGAATTTCGTCCGTTGCCTCGCGCAGAAAAATTTCCGCCTGCTCCAAAAGTTGCCGCGCAGAATCCAATTTGTTATCGAAACGTGCCGCGTCGCTCAAATTTTTCATGACGCGTGCCAGTGCCGTCAAAATGTCTCGGTCGCCGTCGCTCAAAAGTTGCACGGATTTTTGAACGTTCTCGGCGATTTTTTCGGCGTGCGCCAACTTGCGAATTTCCGCGTCAATTTTTTCGTCCTCGTTCGGTTTCAAATGCGCCGAAGAAATTTCCTTCGCCTGCCAACGCAAAAATTCCAGCCGCTGAATATTTTCCGCCCGTGCAGAAAGTTTTTTGTCCAACGCACGATTTTTTGAAGTCAATGCACGATACAGCTCGGAAAAATTTTCCAGTTCCGACAGAATTTTTTCGTCGTCGATGAGCGCATAAATTTTTTCGTCGCGCAGGAGTTCCAAGTTTTGATTTTGCCCGTGCACGTCCAAAATTTCCGCTCCGAATTTTTTCAGCCGTGCAAGAGTTATCGCCGTTCCGTCAAGCGTGATTGAATTTTTGCCCGTGCGTGAAATTTTTCGTTCGACGACAAAATTTTTCCCGCCCGACGAAAAAGTTGCCGTGACGCGCAGAAAATCCGTGCCCTTGCGAATTTGGCTTGAAGTGATTCGGTTGCCGACCGCCGCGCCCAACGCGTCAATCAAAATCGATTTGCCCGCGCCCGTTTCGCCCGTCAAAATATTCAGCCCGTCGCCGAATTCGACCGTGACATTTTCAAGCAGGGCAAAATTTTCAACCGTTAAACTTTTGAGCATTATTTTTTGCCCGTGGAACCGCGTTTCGTCAGCGGAACATTTTCTTTGCACAGCGGACAATCTTCGGGCTGATAAGTTTCAACGTTCATGTGCAACAGCGCGAAACTCGGCACGTCGTCGAATGTCGCCTTGCCGCCCGACCTGTCGACCAGCATTGACACTGCCACAGGTACGCCGCCGAATTTTTTCACCACGTCGATAACTTCGCGAATCGACCCGCCCGTTGTAACAATGTCCTCGACAATCAAAACGCGTTCGCCTTCGTGCAGGCTGAATCCGCGACGGAAAGTCATCACGCCATCAACGCGCTCGGTGAAAATCGCCCGCGTGCCCAAAGCTTTGCCGGTTTCGTGCGCCAAAATAATTCCGCCGGTCACGGGACCGACGACGGTTTCAATCTGCGCGTCTTTGAAGTGTTCCGCCATTGCCCGACAAAGTTTTTCGGTCATTTCGGGATGTTGCAGGACGTTAAATTTTTCGACGTAATGCGGTGAATGAAGGGAAGATGTCAACAAGAAATGCCCGTTCATAATCGCGCCCGTCTCGACAAGTAAATCGTAAACTTCTTTTTCAGTCATGTAAAAGACCTCCTTAGTAAATTTCCAATGATAGCCGCCCGCCGTCTTTTTCTTGCCGTGCAGAACTTTTGAGATTAAACTCTGATGGACTCCAACGGATTCAGCGGCGATTTTAATCGAAGCAAAAATTCTTCCAGTTTCAACACAAACTACCGGCTTGTAGCTGTTGTAGTTTTCGTGCGGTTTTCCTTTAAAATGAGCAACGCGCTTTTCAATTTGTTCCGCGCTCTGTTTTTTGCCGCGAGTGGCGCGCCCCAAGTTTTTGCTGGTTTTCTCAGAAACTTTATCATCGGGATTCAAATAAGCCCAGTGATAACCGCCCGCCGTTTTTATACTTCCACTCAAAGCCATTGAAACGCAAGAACGCGAAACGCCAACGCTTGAGGCGGCACTTTTCACCGAATCAAAAATTTCGCCGGTGTCAATGCAAATTATAGGCTTTTTGAAGAATTATATTCCGGCTTGAGTTTGGCGATATAGTCAATTTCTTTTTCATCAAGCTCTTCAACAGGGCAAAATTCCAAGACAACTTTATCGAACTCGTCCCAGCCGTATTTCGCAATGGCTTTACATATTACGGGCGCAAAACTTTTTCCGAGTCTATGCTCATTCAGCCGCCGTTTGATATTGTTGGATTTCCCGATGTATCTTTTGCCATTGGCACGGCATATGAGCATATAAATTCCGCCGGTTTCCCAAGATTCGTCCATATTTTATAATCCGTTGATTTCGTCAAGAATTTTCAACGCTGCCTCACGCGGATTTTGTGCCGCACGAATCGGACGCCCGATAACCAAATGTGTCGCGCCGTTTTGAAGTGCCGCCGCAGGTGTCGCAATTCGGCTTTGGTCGTCGACGTTTGAGCCGGCAGGTCTCACGCCCGGCGTTACAATCAAAAATTTTTCGCCGCAAGTCTCGCGAATCAATTTTGCTTCCTGCGGTGAGGCAACAACTCCGTCAAGTCCCGCGTCTTTGGCAAGTTTGGCGAAGTTCGCAACTTGATCTGAAATTTTCAGCGCGCCGCACCATTCTAATTGATTTAGGCTCGTCAAAACGGTTATCGCGATTAATTTCGGACATTTGACGCCGCGACTTTCGGCAGCTTCGTGCAATTTTTCAGCCGCAGTTTTCATCATCGTAAAACCGCCCGACGCGTGCACGTTCAAAATATCCGCGCCCAAATTCATCAGCGAACACAAGCCGCCCGCAACGGTGTTGGGTATGTCGTGAAGTTTCAAATCCAGAAAAATTTTTTTGTCGCGGGACTTGAGCCAATGAATAATTTCCGCACCGACCGAATAAAAAAGTTCCATGCCGACTTTGTAAAAATTCACGTCGTCACCCAGCTCGTCGACAAGTTTTTTCGCGTCGTCAAGTGTGTGAAAATCCAATGCGACAATCAATCGTTCGTCAGCCAAATTGAACACCTCCGAAAAAAAGTTTCTACGAGAAATTCTGTGCACGAACTTAAAATCCTGCGAAAAAAAATTCCCGCCACGTTGACGGGACAAAAATTTTTAGTCACAGATTATTTTTTTCGAGAGCCGCAATTTTATCCAAACGAATTTGATGCCGACCGCCCGCGAATTCAGTCGTCATCCATGCACGAACAATTTCGCCCGCCAAACCGTAACCGAGAACGCTTCTACGGGAAATTCTGTGTGACGCTTTAAAATCCTGCGAAAAAAAATTCCCGCCACGTTGACGGGACAAAAATTTTTAGTCACAGATTATTTTTTTCGAGAGCCGCAATTTTATCCAAACGAATTTGATGCCGACCGCCCGCGA
>JAFUYE010000047.1 GCA_017470715.1 Selenomonadaceae bacterium | reverse complement strand
TTTAAACATCGATTCCAAAAATCTGCGCGTCGCCGATTGCTGTTGCGGGCGTTGTTGCTGTTGCGGTTGCGATTGTTCCTGCGAACGTTGCTGTTGAGGTTGCTCTTTTTTCGATTCCGATTTTTCATCAACGTCGGGGCGCGGCATGAAATATCGCACGAGCTGTTTTAAAAATTGCATACCTTCCGAGGGCGGCTGTTGTTGCTGTTGTTGCGGCATGGTCATCTGCGCGAGCTGTGCCAACATTTCGTACAGAGCTTGCGGAAGTTGTTCGGCGGTTTTCGCGTCGACGAGTTCAAAGGCAGCTTTCGACATCAAAACCGGTTCAAATGCTTCGCCGCCTTCTTCCGACACGACCAAATTTTTCAACTGCGACAATAAAATTTGAGTTTCGTCGCTGAGTTCCATTGAATAACCTTTTTCGGCAAGCGCGCCGATTTGCAAAAGCATTCGCGAAAACAACATCAACTGATCCGTCGAAAAACGTTGGCTTTCGACGGTGGAGCCGATTCCTTTGGAAAGTGTCGCGTCCAACGAAAAAGATTGTTGCAAAATATTTTTTACCACGTCGCCGACTTCAGTGGGCATTTTTTGTATGCCGAATTTTTCTTGTGCGCCGATTTTGCTCAACGTGCCCGCCAAATCTTGAATTGCGGTTTTAAGTGCTACGTTCGTTTGCGGACGAAAACTGCCTGCCGACGAGCCGTCGTCGCGTCGACGTATGCCGCTGACTTCGTCTGTCGGGCGTTGTCGGTCTATCGGTCGTATGCCGGTCGCGTTTGAGTCTATGAGAGGCATTTAACTTTCAGCTCCCTTCAATTCGTTGCGGACATTATACAACAATGTTCGATTTTTTTTCGGGCTAACTTTAATTTGTCTTGTCGCGGCGAAATGACTTGTGATATAATCCGCGTGGAATTTTTTATAAATCGAGAGGAGTGTTATTCATCATGAAGCTGACCAAGTTATTCAAACGGGTCGCGACGGCTCTTTGTGCGGTGGCTTTGGCGGTCGGTGTCGCGGGCTGCGGCGGCAACGGCGAAAAGGAGCAATTCATCAACATCGCAACCGGCGGCACGGCGGGCACCTATTACCCGATTGGCGGCGCGATTGCCGAAATCCTCAACAAAAACGGCATGAACGCAAGCGCACAATCGACCGGCGCATCCGTAGCAAACATCAACATGCTCAAAGACAAACAAGTTGAACTTGCAATCGTTCAAAACGACATAACTTATTACGCGGTCAACGGAAAAGAAATGTTCGAGGAAGGCGGCAAGATCGAAAACCTGTCGGGTATCGCCTCGCTGTATCCCGAAACGTGCCAATTCATCGTTATGGACGCTGCAGGCATTAAAAACATCAGCGACTTGAAAGGCAAACGCGTCGCGGTCGGTGCCGCCGGTTCCGGTGCAGAGGCCAACGCCCGCCAAATTCTTGAGGCTTACGGCATCACTTACGACGACATTGACGAACAATTTCTGTCGTTCGCCGAAGGTGCTTACGCGCTCAAAGACGGCACGGTTGACGCAGCATTTTTGACTGCAGGTTATCCCACGGCTTCCGTGCAGGATATTTCTTCGCAAAACAAAATCCGCATTCTGCCCATTGACGACGAACATGCCAAAATGCTCGCCGAAAAATATCCGTTCTACACCAAGACAACCGTTCCCGCCGGCACTTATCAGGGCTTTGACGAAGACGTCACTTCCGTCAGCGTTATGGCAATTCTCGTCGCCAACGACAAAATCGATGCGGCTCTCGGCGAAAAAGTAACCAAGGCGATTTTCGACAACCTCGACAAAATTTCGGCGGCGCACGCGGCAGGCAAAAACATCAAGAAAGAAAACGCACTTGCGGGCATGGACTTCATCAAAATGAACGAAGGTGCAACGAAAATTCTCAAGTAATTTTCGCAGGCAAATACATACGAACCGGAAAATTTCACGGCGGGTCGCACGACGCGGCTCGTCGATTTTTTTTGCAACGGAGGCTTTGACATGGAAAATTTTATCGTGACAACCGTGCGAAATCCAAATTCGGAACTTGTACGGCTTGCGGAAGAAATTTCTTTGAAACTCGGCGGGAAATTTGTCGTGCGCGAAAATCTTTCGTTCGACGTGCTGAAAAAAATTCACGGCGTCGAAAACATTTTGCTCGTCAAGAAAAATTCGCTCAGTGTCGTCACGTCCGACGGCGAATTGTTTTTTCACCCGAACACGGCACATTTGCGAATCAAAAATCTGCGCGAAGGTGACGGCGACAGATTGATTGACGCACTGAAAATTTCCGCCGGCTCGACAGTTTTGGATTGTACGCTCGGATTGGGTTCGGATGCCATTGTCGAAAGTTTTATCGCAGGTTCGTCGGGAAAAATTATCGCGCTCGAAAAAAATCCGCTTATCGCCGAAATCGTTCGTCACGGCATGAAAAATTTTTCCGAAGACAGCCCGCACATTTTGGACGCAATGCGCCGCGTCGAAGTCATCAACGTTGCCGCAGAAAATTTTTTGCCGACCTGCGCGGAAAATTCTTTCGACGTGGTTTATTTCGATCCGATGTTTCGTCGCCCTGTCAAAAAAAGTTCGGGAATTAATCCGTTGCGCCCGCTTGCCGACAAAAATCCGTTGTCGCCCGAAATGATTCGTGAAGCTTGTCGCGTCGCAAAATTTCGCGTCGTCATGAAAGAACATTCCGGCAGTCCCGAATTTGAGCGGCTGGGTTTCAAAATCGCAGACGGCGGCAAATACAGTTCCGTAACATTTGGAATTATCGAACTTTAATGCGCGCCGTTGACTTCAACCGTTGCCGCAATGTAAAATCCCCGCAAAAACTTTCGCGGAGGTATCAAATGCTCGACAGAAATTTTTTGCAGTACAAAATCGGCGGATTGCTTTACATGCCGGCGTTCCAACGAAATTTCGTCCGAAACTTTTCGCAAAACAAGTTGCCGAAATTAACTTCGGTGGCTTTTTGTTTGGAAGATTCGATTTCCGACGATTCGGTTGACGAAGCGGAAAAATCACTCGAAAAAATTCTGCGCGAACTTGAAGCATTCGAAACAAATTTGCCGTTAATATTCGTGCGGATTCGTTCGCCGCGTCATCTGGAAATTTTCCATGAAAAAATCGGTTCGCGCTCAAAAATTTTGACGGGTTACATTCTGCCGAAATTCGACATGCAAAACGGCACGGAATTTATCAACGTCGCACGGCAAGCAAAAGTTTTCGTAATGCCGACACTCGAAAGCAACCGTGTCGCAAGCATTTTGACGCGTCGAACGGAACTTTTATCGCTGAAACAACTGCTCGACGAATCAAAAAATCTCGTGCTCAACGTGCGTGTAGGCGTCAACGATTTTTGCAACCTGTACGGTCTGCGCCGCAACATGAATCAAACCGTTTACGATATTTGCGTCGTGCGTGACATTTTGGCGGACATTTTGAACGTCTTCGCGAAAGATTACGTCGTTTCGGGCGGAGTTTGGAATTTTTTCAACGGCAACAACAACGGCGCGTGGGCGGTCGGCTTGAAACGCGAACTTGAACTGGACATTTTGAACGGCTTTGTCGGCAAGACGGCGATTCATCCCGCGCAACTGCCGATTATTTTCGACGCGCTGAAAGTTTCCAAAACCGATTTCGACGACGCAAATCAGCTGTTGTCTGCGGAATTCGGCAGGCACGGCGTCTTGAAAAGCGTCGACGGTTCGCGCATGAACGAAATTAAATGCCACTTGAATTGGGCACGCAAAATTAAAATTCTCGGCAAAATTTACGGGGTGAATTGCAATTAGGAATGAGGAATTAGGAATGAGGAATTTTTTTGCGGACGACGTTTTGAGAGTTGCCAAACGTTTAAAGAATTCGCGGCGAAATTATTTGCTCGTCAATCCGTTGCAGGCGAAACATTTGCCGACACGCCCGAAATTCGCGCTCGAAATGATGAATTCGCTCGGTCAACGTGTTGCGGAAAAATTTTCTTCGGCGCGACTGGTTATCGGCTTCGCGGAAACTGCAACTGCAATAGGTGCCGTCGTCACGAAAAATTTGTCGGACGATTGTTTTTATCTG
>JAFUYE010000046.1 GCA_017470715.1 Selenomonadaceae bacterium | reverse complement strand
TTTCAGAAATTCACATTGTCAGCGCACTTCACCCGTCGAAAGATTTTTCGTATTACGTCGACGCCGTCAAGCTCGTTAAAAAAATTCTGCCGCACGTCGGGATTAACGCTTTCACGCCCGTGGAAATCGTCAACTTCAGCAAACTCAGCGGCAAAAATTTTTCGGACGTTCTGCGTGAACTGATTGACGCCGGTGTCACGTCACTTGCGGGCGGCGGTGCAGAAATTTTATCCGACCGCGTGCGCGAAATTATTTGCCCGAAAAAATGTTCCGCGTCACAGTGGCTTGAAGTCATGCGGACGGCTCACAAACTCGGCTTGCGAACAAACGCGTCGATGATGTTCGGGCACGTCGAAACAATTCACGAACGCATTGACCACTTGCTGAAACTTCGCGAACTTCAAGACGAAACGGGCGGTTTTCAAGCGATGATGTTGTTTCCGTTTCACCCCGAAAATACACAGCTCGGCAAACAATTCAAACTGCAACGCGTCGGCTCGTGGGAGAATTTAAAAATGCTCGCTCTTGCACGACTTGCACTTGACAACTTCGACCATGTCAAGGCGTTTTGGATTATGTTGACGTTGCCCGTTGCACAGCTGGCTTTGAGTTTCGGCGCGGACGATTTGGACGGCACAATCGGCGAAGAAAAAATCATTCACGCGGCGGGCGCAAAATCTTCCGCAGGAATTTCCGTCGACAAACTTCGCAAAATTATTTCGGAGACAAGTTACACGCCCGTCGAACGCGACAGCTTTTATTCAATTAGGAATTAGGAATTAGGAATTAGGAATTAGGAATTGAAAATTTATTCCCCGGATGAGGTGATTTGATGACTGACATAAAAGAACTTATCGCCCAAATTCCCGATGACAATCTGCGCGAAAAAATTCAAGCTGCCGTCGACAAAATTCTTGACGAAACATCTTTTAATTGACACAGTCAATTCGTTTGACTATCATGAAAAAAACTTTTGACGGGAGTGATTCAATGAAAAATATAATCGACGCGATTGTTACTATCGTCAAAGGAAATCATTTAAACTTGACGTTTTCAGGTGGCAGCAATAACCGTGCAAACAGTCAAGGCGACGCTTTGGAAAACTACGTTAAAAATCTTTTTGCCGATACCTTCGATTGTTCCGAAACAGAACGCTTGGAAACATGGAGTAAAGTTTTTTCGTGGCTCGGCAACAAAACAAATCCGCCCGATTTTATTCTTCGCAACGGTGACGCAGGCGAAGTCAAAAAAATTGAATCTCCCGATGCCGCATTGGCACTCAACAGCAGTTATCCCAAACGCACGCTCAAAAGTTCAAGTCCGCTCATTTCCGAAGCTTGCCGCACTGCCGAAGACTGGACGGAAAAAGATATGCTTTACATTGTCGGCGTCGTCAACGGAAATAAATTGAAGCATCTGTGCATGATTTACGGGGCGGATTACTGCGCGTCGGACACTTGTTACGACAAAATTCGTCAGCTGATAAAAACGGGCGTGGAAACAATTCCTTTCGTTGAATTCGCTCCGACTCGTGAGCTCGGCAGGGTAAATCATGTTGACCCGCTCGGGATAACTTATCTTCGCGTTCGCGGCATGTGGCACATTGAAAACCCTTGGCGAGTTTTTCAGTACGTTTACGGAAGAAATTTTCAAGCGAATTTTAATTTCATGTGTCTCATCAACCTGGAAAAATGGACTCGTTTGGAAAATCGCGCCGATCTCCTTGAACTTCAGAGAAATTATTCGACGTTTAAAATCTCCGACGTGAAAATAAAAAATCCTGACAATCCTTGCGTTTTGCACGAAGCCAAACTCATTCGATACGAAATTTGAGGTGTTTCCTTGAAACTGATAAGTTTATTCAGCGGTTGCGGCGGACTTGATTTGGGATTTGAACGTGCGGGATTTGAGATTCCCGTTGCAAATGAGTTTGACCGTTCAATTTGGCAAACATTCAAAGAAAATCATCCGAAGTCAGAACTTGTAATCGCAGATATACGAGAGTTATCTGTTGATTTTTTTCCAAATGATGTTGACGGCATTATAGGCGGACCGCCTTGTCAATCTTGGTCTGAAGCAGGAGCGCAACGCGGAATTCAAGATTCTCGCGGGAAGCTTTTTTTTGACTATATTAGGATTTTACGTGCGAAACAGCCGAAATTTTTTTTGGCAGAAAACGTGAGCGGTATGCTTTCAGATCGTCATTCCGAAGCCGTACATTTCATAACCGAGCTGTTCAAACGTTGCGGCTATAATTTGACGATGACCCTCGTCAATGCCAAAAATTACGGCGTCGCTCAAGAGCGAAAAAGAGTTTTTTATATCGGCTTTCGACAGGATTTGAATATGTCTTTCAAATTTCCGAAAGGTTCGACGGAAGTTGATTCAAAAAAATTAACACTTCGCGATACCATTTGGGACTTGCAATTTTCTGCGATTCCTTCCGCAACCGGAAATTTTCATAACGTGCAGGCGGAGAATAACAACGAATTTTTTACGGGAAAATTTTCTTCGATATTTATGAGCCGAAATCGCGTGAAGTCTTGGGACGAGCAAGCTTTTACCGTTCAAGCTTCGGGGCGTCATTGTCAACTGCACCCGCAAGCCCCCAAAATGGTTTTCTTCGGACAAAATGATCGCCGCTTCGTGAAAGGCAAAGAACACCTGTACAGACGCCTGACGGTTAGAGAAATAGCACGCGTTCAAGGTTTCCCCGACGATTTTAAATTCGTTTATAACAAAATTGATGCCGCTTACAAAATGATTGGAAACGCTGTTCCGGTACCATTGGCGTACGAAATTGCTGTCGCTATTCGGAATCAAATTTCATGAAAAAAATCAACGGTCAATTTGAATTGGTCGGACAAGTGCGACGCGTGGCGACGTTACAAAGTCAAACCGATTTTTATTGTGCAAGTTCAAAGCGGCACGGGCAAAAAAATTCTGGACAAATTGCAAGCCTCCGAATTCGACGCAGTCACGAACATTGATTCGCAATCGTCAAACGAAAAAAAGTTTCAGACGTTGACAATCCGCCCGAAAAATTTTTCACAACCCGAATCGTCGACAGCCGAAAATTTTTCACAATCCGAATCATTGACAGCCGAAAATTTTTCACAGCCCGAATCGTCGACAGCCGAAAATTTTTCACAACCCGAATCGTCGACTGCCGAAAACATTTCACAATCCGAATCGTCGACTGCCGAAAACATTTCACAATCCGAATCATTGACAGCCGAAAATTT
>JAFUYE010000045.1 GCA_017470715.1 Selenomonadaceae bacterium | reverse complement strand
AGCCTCGGCTTGAGTTATCTCGCCAGCGTCAAACTGTCTGCCGACTTCGTCGAATTCGTCCATTAATTTGCCGGCAATTTCTTCCGCTTCGGATTGCGTCAACGTGCCGTCTTTGAGCTTTGCCGTAACTTCGTCACCCAGAGCTTTTACTGTCGATTTAAAGGATTCAAACACCGTGTTGTTTCGGGCGAGTCGATTTATGTTACCGAAATTAATTATTTCGTCGGCATTATCGACAAACGGGCGATGTTTCGTCTTGCTTGTCGGAGCTTTCTTAAAGCCGAAGAAAATATCGAGAGCCGTTTTAAATGCCGTCGCGTCGCGTTTGTCCTTGAAGTGAAACGTGTCGTCGGAATAATAACCTGTTCCGCCCAAACTTTTGGACACACCGTTGAACAGTCTGTTAGTGTTGGCGATTGCAAGATTTTTAATGTGCCGGTCGATTATCGGGAAAGTGCCGACAAGTTTGACGCGCCACACGCCTTTTTTATCTTGAGCCGTTTGAACGGCAGTAACTTTGACGCCGTCAATTAAATCGTTTTTGTCAATCGGGTTCAGTTCCAGTGCCGCTTGTGCGCGAATATCCGCAGTTTGATTTTTGTCCGCCGCAATCGCAATTCGTTCGTCGCGTTCGGTTTTCTGCGTGTCATTGGGATTGAAATACGCCACATGTACGTTGTTCATGAAAATATCGTTTGCGACACGTGTAAAAGCCCACGCGTCTTTCGGTGTCGGGAAGTTGAACAAAGTATTGCCTGACGAATTCTTTTTTGTCGTGCCGCCGAATACTTCCGCCAGTTTCGTAAGTTGATTTAATGTCACCGCGTCGTCTTTGCTCTCCTCGAAATAAACCGATTTATCGTCAACCATGCCTTGATAAGGTTTGCCAGCCCGCTCGTTTTGAATTCCGGATTGCTGAATTGCTTTGAGCGGTTCAATCAACTTTTCGCGCAACCAAGTCAGATACTCACGTTCCCGCTTGTTGAGTTTCATCGCCGATTCGTCGAGTTCGCCTTTCGCAATACCTTCGACAACTTCAAGGCGTGTCATTTCCCGACCGTTGGCTGTGACTTTGCGCTTGTTGTTTTCGTCGAAATTCTTGTCACTGTAGCCGCCTTTAAATCCGTCAACGGCATTACTGTCGCCGTAAGTCAACGCTCCTTTCGGAAAAATAATTTCGTTAGTAGGTTTTTTGTTGTTACGCACGACATAACCATTTTTGTCGACTTTAAAGTTATCTATGAGCCAGTTTATTTCACCTGTTTCAACGGCGCGCTCAGTCGAATCCATGTTAAAAATTTCGTCACTACCGAAAAAGTCTACTGACGTTGCTTGCAAAATTTGTTTGTTCATTCCGTCTACAACAGCACGTGCCTTGTTTTGAGCTTCCGTTCTGCTTATCTCTCTTGCGACGAATTGTTTTGTAACTTTAATGAGACCGTTTACCAAATCATTTGCAATTTTTGTTATTTGAGCTTGTGTCAACACTCCCAACTCTTCCAAATCGTCAAGTTGTTTTGTTAAAGAACTGACTCGTTTAACCAACGACTCTAAACCTTCATTGTCAAAGAAAATTTTCATGGGAGACATTCCATCTGCTATATCTTCTTTGAGGGAATTTTTTTCATCGTCGGCAGTTTGATTTTTGACGGTAGCTTTTTCGCTTGACGGCTGTTCGACGTTTTCGGGAGTTTCCGATTCGTCCTTGTCGCTGTGTTCGTTTTGTGATTGTTCACCGTTGTTGGCGGCTTTTTTAGTTTTGGGGGCTGTTGATTCGGTTTCTTGCTGACGGTCGACGAAGAATTTCTTTATGCCCGCGTAACTTGCCCGAATCATCGGAGTTATGGCTTGCGTTGTTTCTGCGCCGAGTTTTTCGGCAAAATCTTTTTCAATGTCCTCAAGTTCCGTCGTGCCACTTTCGTAAAGTGCTCCAATTTTTTTCGCTATCGATTGAATTTGTTTGTCGTTAAATTTGCCTGTACTCGGCAAAGTTTTCAATGTTTCCCAAACAGCGGCTTGCCACGGCTCCGATTTTTTGCCGATACTCTCGGTCATTTTCTTTGCCCAGTCAGCGAAACTGTTTATCCCGCGTTGAACATATATTCCGCCAAGTTCCAATGCTTTTACCCAAATTTTTGGATTGAACATCGGCATGGAAGAAATTTTGTTGACTTCTTCGTTCCATTCGGCGATTGCTTTTTCTAACGCCTCGTCGCTGTCGTCAACAAAGTTTACAAGTTTCGGGCGGCGGGTATCTTTTTCGGCAGGTGCATTTGTGGTGCTTTTCGATTTCGTATCCAACGGTTCAATGCCCAATTCTTTGAGCGATTCGAGTAAGTCACGTTCTGCCGCTTCGATACTGCCGAAAATACTTCCGTCGTCGGTTGTGAATTCGTCTTCGTCATTTTGTTCAGATTGCTTTTGAGTTTCAGCCGGTGTCGATTCCTGTTGTTCGGCTTTGGTCGGCGATTCTTGCGGCTTTGCTTTGGCGGGTGATTTCTTTTCGGTTTGCGTTTCAACTTGCGACGGTTGAGCTTTCGATTCGACGGCGGGTTCAATTTTCGGTTGTGATTCTTGTGATTCGCTTGTCGATGCAGATTCAACGGATTTTTTTTCTTTGGGCGTGACATTCGTCGTTGATTCATTTTTAACTGAAGATTTTTTCGCCGATTTGGTTTTTGATTCTTTGGGCGCGGGCGGATTTATCAACTTGTCGAGTTGTTCCTGTGCTTGTTCGTAAGCGACGATTGCCTCAATATAATCGTTTTGTGCGGCGTTTTTTGCTTCATCACGGTAAATCGAACTGCCTAGAACGCGATTTAATTCCTTAGACGAATTTTCAAGGCGTTCTTTTGCCGCGACAACATCTGAATTCGTGTTAAGAATATTCTTGCGGAGTTTTTCTTTCGCGTCCAGTTTCTTCAACAATGCGGATTTCTCGTCACGGGATTTTGACTTCACGATTTGGCTTTTGAGATTCGTGATTTCGTCATTTAGTTTGGCAATGGCTTCTGCAACTTCGTCGCTCACGGGTTCCGATACCAAATGATCAAGTTCTGCCTGCGCTTGCCATTGACGCGCATTTACACTTTTGAATCTCTGAAGTAAATCGGCAGATGTAGCCTCGTCGCCCGATTCACGGGCTTTTTTGGCGTCTTCGCGGATTTGGTTTTTCTGCTTTTGAGCGGCGGCAATTTCTTCGTTGAGCGTTTTAATTTGGTCAAGCTGTTTGCGTTTGGCGTCGTACTGAGCTTTAACAGCGGAATATTGCTCATCGGAAAGGTCGGACATCAACCGGTCGTCCAGTTGCTCAATGTCGGATTCCAATCTTGAAATGGCTTGTGCGGTCTGCCGATTCACGGGTTTTGCGGGATTTTGCGGCTTTTCTTTCGGTTTAGGCTTTTGCGGAGGATTCAAAACTTTGTCGAGTCTTTGAGTTGCCGCGTTGAGTTTGTTATTCAAGTCGGCGATTTTGCCCGTCAAACGATTAACTTCTTGCGCGTTGCCGTCACTTTCGGCTTTGGCACGTTGCGCGGTCAATTTCCCGATTTCGTTGTCTGCAGACTGAATTGCGTCGCGTTGTCGGCTTAAGTTTGCGATTTCCGCAGAATTTTTCTTTTCGCCGGAATTTCGCAACGCCCGAATTTTAGCGTTCACTTCGTCGATTTTCGCTTGCACGTCCGCTGAAGCGGTGAAAGTTTCCTGCGATTTTTGCTGTTTTTGCGGCGGGTTGATGAAGTTCGATAAAGCTTTGGTTTTGCTCTCGATTTTGCTGTACAAGCTTGCAAGTCGGTCTTTGAGCGCATTTTGTTTCGCAACGTCTGTCGTCTGTGAAAGTTCCGTTTCCGCTGATTCGGCTTGTGATTGAAGTTTCGCCAATTCGTTGTTGCCGGCTTGAATTTTATCGCGACGTTTGTTTAGTTCGGTAATTTGTCCCGCGTTTTCGCGTCTGCCTTGCGCGTCCAATTCGGATTTCTGCTGAGTTATCGACGCCAATTCGTTTGCAATTTCGTCGTTGACCGGAGCAAAATTTTCTTGAACTTGCGGCGTTTCCTGTGGCGGATTTAAAAGTTTGTCGAGTTCCTTGGATTTGCCTTTGTACTTTTTGCTTAATGCTTCGATTTTGCGTTTTGCCGCGTTGTAAGCTTTTGCGTCGTTGTTTTTGTCGGCGTTGTTGCGTGCCTGAATCAAAGGCTTAAATTGCGCGTCGAGTTCCGCCAGTTCGTCAAGTGTCGCTTGAATCGCATAGCGGCTGTCCGTCAACCGTTCGATTTCGTTTTCGTTCGCGGTTTCGTCCTGCATTCTGAGCGCGTCAATTTGATTGTTCAGCGTCGAAATTGCTTCGTCGGCTTTGGCTTTGACGGGCGCGAATTTTTTTGACGGTTGCGGCGTCGCGTCTTGAACTTGTGGCGTCACCAATTTGGCAAGTTCCGTTTCTGCGGCTTGAATTTTTTTCGTGGCGTCGGTAAGTTGTTTTATCGCGGCGTCCTGCTTTTCGGGATTTTGCAAATTTTGATAGGCTTCGGCGGCTTGTGTAGTGAGCGTGTTGATTTGCGCGTTGAGTTTGTTTATTTTGTCGAGTTGCGTGGTCGCGTCTTGAATTTGTTTCGTCACGAGCTGAACTTGTTCGCGGGGCAATTCGGGCGTGAGTTGTGCTTTCAAGCTTTGAATTTGAGCATCCAAATTCGTCATGAAGTCCGCCGTTTGCTGATTCGCGGGCGGTGCCGTTTGCGGTGTCGCGTCCTGAATTTGCGGCGAAATAATTTTTTGCAACTCGGATTGTTTCTTGTCCAGTTGCGTTTGGAGCGACGAAACTTTATCGCTTGCCTTTGCGATTGATTCGGTTTTGCCCGCCGTGTTCGCCTTGATGAGATTGTCGCTTGCCGCCTGTAAATCTTTTTCGAGTTTGGCAATGTCCTTGCCTAATGTCGTGATTGATTTAATTTTGGCGTCGCGTTCCTTGATTTGCTTGTTGACTTCGGCGAATTCGGCTTTGTTCGACGCTTGAATTGCGCTGTCGGAAAGAGTTTTGATTTCGTCTTTCAAACGGGCGATTTCGGTCGAAAGTTCTTCGGGCAGTGCAGTCGCCGTAGCTGAACCGAGACTTGCCAACGCTTTGTTGAAAGTATCCGCGTCACCTTCGTTCAGCCGTTTAAGGAAATGTCCGCCTACTTTGGTACCGGCGTCGCTGAGTCTGTTTTTAATCACGCCGCTCAAAGTTTTTCGGTCGTCGTCGGTCAACTTGTCAAACGACGGAACTTTTTCGGCAAGCTGAGCAAGTTTTTCGTCCAAACTCGTTTGCCCGAATTCCGAAAGTTCGTCGCTGTAAAGTTCGGAAAGTTTATTGCGATTTGCCTTGCTGTTGATGAAGTTGCCTTCCGCGTCGAACATTGAATCGAGCGTAAGAAAATCATTGCCGGAAGAACTTTCGCGTTTGTCCTGCGCAAATGCCGACAAAATATTTCGCGTAGTTTCGTCGTCGCCCGTCGCGTCGAAAAGCGGTTTGGTCTCCTCGTTCAAAATGTCCGCGATAAGTCGTTGATAAATTGAATTCGGGTCATTTGAATTGTCGGGCGTTGCGTTTTCGTCGACAGTTCCCGTACTTCTGACTTTTCCGCCGTTAAAACCGGATTTCGGAACTTGTACGCCTTCCATGCCCGCTGTGTAATTTTCAACCGTGTCGCCGTAATATCCGTATGACTTAAGGACTTCGGCAAATTCACGCTCGCTTTTGACGCCGTTAATTTCGGGATAATGCTTGATGAAGTCGTCGATATAAGCGTAGGCATATTCTTCATCATTGGCGAATTTGCGGTAAAAGTTACCGCCCTCGGGTTGTGGTAAGTCATTAGGTTCTGTCTGCGTCAAACCGCCAAAATTATGGACATCCGCCAAAATTTTATTGTCATCGAAATTCGCGCCTGATTCGTGTGCCCATTGTTTGTAAATCAATTCGGGCGGGATATCGTAATTGTATTTTTCTTTCGCACGTCGTGAGGCATATTGCGCCATTTGCCAAATATGATTTTGTCTGTCGGTAAAGTTCGGGTCGAAGGAATTTTCTTGACCTGTTGACGCATTGCCCAAGTTGCCGGTCTTCAAGCCGCCGAGGTGAAGATGTGCGCCGCTTCCAACGTCATGATACAAAACTTCCGAAAACAAGCCCGTCGATTTGAAATAATCGGCGATACGGTCTTGTTCCTCTTGCGTCGTGTCTCTGTCGAAAACAATATCGAGCGCGTCGCCGCCTTTGTCGCGGACAATGTGATAAGAATTTGGCGCGCCGCCGACTTCAGCGTTATGTTCCTCACTTCGACCGCCTGACGAAATTGTTCCGTTGAGCCCGAATTTTTCTTTAAGCACGCCACCGATTTGCGGAATAATCGCGTTCCAACCGTTTTTGAGCTGTGAAACTTGCGCGGTGATGTGGTCGCCCTGCGTCGGCATGTCGTAATTTTCCACACCGAAAATATTTCCTTCGCGAGTTTCGTTGCCCGTTGTCGGTGACGTGTCGTTTTGCGAAGTTGTTTCCGCAGGTTTTTCGTCGTTGCGTTTTGACCAATTGCGATATGTGCCAACACCCATACCGATAGCAGTCGGCAACAAAAAGCCCATGAAACCTTCCGTCATCGCGTCACGTTGCGATTTGTATTGCGGGTCGGTAACCATCGAAATTGGATTCCACGTGTTTGGCAAGCCCGAAACTTCACGCGTGAAAGCTTCTTGCATACCTTCTTCGTCTGCTTGCGAAAGGAGTTCGCCCAAACCGCCGCGTATCGGTCTGCCGCCGAGAACTTTGCTGAACAAGCCCCATTGCGCGGCGTTCGATACGGGCAAAAATGCGGCGTTGCGTCCGAAAACTCCCCAGCGTTTATCCCATGCCTCGTTGGGATCCATGCCGTTCGCTACTGCGTTTCGGTACCAGTTGCCGGCTTCCATTGCCGCTTCGGGAATACCTGAGGCGAACCAGCGACCAATCATTTCCGGCGACGCGGACGAAAATAACTTTCCGAGTTTCGGTATCGCTTGAAAACCGCGCCCGATTGTGCCGACAGCTCCGCCCGGAATAAAAGCCGTTGGTAACAAAATCGACGCCATCGAGCCGATTGTATTACCCGTGCCGCGTGCCAAACCTTCGGGCGAAGTTATATAGTCCCACGAAAATTCTGCGGGCTTTGCGGGTTTGAGTCGTTCTTCAATCCAATCCGAGCCGCTCTGAAAAAAATCGCCGACGTTGTTCGCGCCGACGAAAGTTGCCATGTCGCCTATTCCGCGTGAAAAACTGCTTGCTGCTCCGCCGAATAAGTTATCTATCGGACTAAAGCCGGTAATGCCTTCGTTCTGCCGAATTTTTTTCTGGGCGTTTATCGCTTCTTCCGGCGTTATTTTAGGCATTATCGATTCCAGAAAATGTTCGCGACCGCTTTTTATCAAAGCCAAATTTAATCCCTCCTTTACCGTGCTGATATGACACTACGCGGCAATTCTGATACTTTGTTCACCGGTTTAAATTCGGACGGGGGTTGTACATTTTGAATCGCTTGATTAACTTTTCTGCGTATAATTGCGGGGTCGTCTTGTCCGAACAGCCCGTGATTCCTCAAGTACGCCATGATTTGGTCGGGTGACATTTTGCCGTGTTTTATCTCTTCAATTTCGACTATCGCTTGAGTCAACGTGTATTTATTTTCAGCGACCTTTCGATAGGTGTCGAGAATATGTAATGCCGCCGAATATGCGCCAACGTCCAAAAGTTCAGCGTAATTTGAGTCGTCGCGCAACAAGCTTTCAATGGCACCAATGTTTTGCAACGCTAAATCTTTATTGCCGTCCTTGAGCGCAGTTTCAATGTCACGATACCTGTTGCCCAACAAGTTTCCGGCGGCTTTAAATTTTTCTTCGCTGTCGGAGGGCGGTTTCTTTTCAACCTGAGTTTTCGCCCATTCTGCCGCCTGTTTTTCGTCGCCGTACAAAGTTTTACCCAATGTGAACCAAGATTCAAATTTGCCTATCGGACTTTCGAGGTACGCTTTAATCTTGTCGGCTTCAAGCTGTAAAACTTTGCGATGGTATTCTGCGGCTTCTCTAAGCCCTTGCATTTTTTCGGCATGTGCAAATTGTTTGTCCTGTTGTCTTTCTTGATGTGTCAATGTCTTATCCAAGCGGTCATTTTGCGCATCGTTGTTGAATATGGTAGCCCATTGGGTTGCCGCAATTTGGGCTGCTTGTCTTTGAGCGGAGGCGGTGTTATTCAAAATCGTGCGGTTGTCGGCTCTGTCCTCTGTGAAAATATTTTTCGGCAAAGCAAAAGCACCCGTGTACAGTTGCGCGGCGATTGCGGGGTCTGACGGATTAAGTCTTCGCGCCAACGTCAAGCCGATTCCGTTCAGTGAGCCGTCGGGATTTAAGCCGTAAGTCATTATGCCTTCTTCGGCACGACGTAAAAAATCTTCTTCGCGTCCGGCTCGTTCGCGTCCCAAAATTCTTTCGGCTTGTCGGGGACTCGCGCCTTTGCTACGAAGTTCACGGTAACGGTCTTCTTCGAGTTGATTTACCGTCGGCAAATTTAAAAAATCCCGAACGGCACTGTTGCGATAGGTGTTTGCGGACTGTGTCACGTCCTGCAAGGATTTTCCTTCGTCATAATCCGAAATGTCGATACCGATTGCGCGGGCTTGATTTCTGCGTTCGTTCGCGTTTGCGGCAAAGGCGTCACGTTTTTGATTCCAGCCTTGAATATTGGCATTAATCTTTTGTTTCTGTTCGTCGGTCAAGTCGGGCGTGTCCAACTGTTTCGTCCATAAATTCATCTGTTTGTTCGCATTGTCCCAACCGATTTTATCTGCAACAATGCCGTTTTGAAAATCGCGTATTTGAGCTTCGCCGACGGGCGACGGATTCAAAAAACGGTCGGGCAGTTGATATTGCGGCTGATACGGTTGTTGCGGAGTTCCGCCGTTACCAAAGAAATCAGAAAAAAATCCCGCCATCGTCACCACCTCCACAAAAGCGAATTATAATTCTGCGGAGCTTGCCAAAAATAATTCTGCGGTTTGACGGGCGACGAGTTGTTTTGCGCGTTGATTGTGAAATTTGCAATATTGCTCGTCATCGGCATACCCGCGTTGCCTTGATTCGGTATCCGTTGCCCGAAATTCCATGCTCCCAAAAAATTTAACGGCGGAGGCTGAACGTTCGGCGGCGAATACGAATAATTTCGCAATACGTCCTGCAAATTCCAATCGAAAGTAAAATCGTTATTAAACATGTCCTCACCGCCTTAATATCTTCGCGTCAAAGTTCCAAAATTGAGCAGGCTATTATTCCAAGGATTTGAAGTTGTCGGCAAAGGATTTTGTGGCGTCTGCGCTACCGCTGGTGTCGTTGTAGTTGCCGGCGGCGGTGTCATCACCTGCGAACGCAAATTTTGTCGCCAATCGAAATTTGGCGTTGCCGTTGTTGGTAATAAATTCTGTGTCGGTGTTGTCACTGGGAAAAACGACGGGGATTGCGAATTTAATTGTTTTCGCCACTCATCTCGCCAATTCCAGCTTTGAGGATTCGGCGTTACAGCATCGTTGAAAAGTTTGTTCGCCGTCGGGAATTGATATTGCGGCTTCCAACCTAAATCGAAGTCGCCTTGCTGTCCCAACGTGCTTTGTACTGCCGCATTTATCGCAGGATTTACCGCTACAGGATTTGTGTCGTATTGCAAGGTATCATCGCGTGCCCGTTGCCAATTCCAAAGTTTATTGCCGAGCCAGTTGCCCAAGCCCGTGCCGATTGTCAAGCCCAAAAGTGCCTGCGGACTTAAATTTTTCGCCAGATTCGCGCCACTCGCAAGTTGTTGTTGCCACGCGTAAATCGGATTGTCCCAAAGATTCATTGATTGATTCGGCATAAATCATCACTCCTTTCATAATTATTTGCCGCCGCCTGCCAAAGCACCGCCGTAACCGCCCGCAAATGAAGACGCTATACCGCCGAGTAAGCCGCCCCAGAAACTGCCGCCGCTCTCTTGCTGAGTTGTCGTCTTCGTGCCCGTGCCCGCCAATGCGACCAAGACGCCGTTCGCTTGCTGATTCAAGCCGGCTGACGCGTTCCAAAGTCGGATTGCCGCGTTTTGAGCCGCTTCCTGTGCCGCCGCGCCCATTGCGATTCGGCTTGTCGTGTTGCCCAAATACATTCCGATAAGTGAATTCCAAACTTGCATGTGCGCCAAACGTGTGGCGTGTGCGTTTCGTCCCGCCTCCAATGCCGAAAACGAGTGTTGCCACAGCGCGTCCGAAATATTTTTCGAGTATTCGTACCACTGCCCGCACATGTCGTTTCGTTGTTTGAGTGCCTGCAGAATTCTTGTCCACATGTCGCCCGCAAGCTGGAATTGGTTTTGTATCGCGCCGAGTTGTGCGTTGAAGGCAGTATTTTGATTGTTCAAGCCCATCTGGTAAATTTGGCTGTGCGCGTTGAGCGAAGTTGTCGTCGTCGTGAATTGCTGATTGGAATAATTTGCCCGTTGCGCCGACGCGTTGAGCCAGTTATTCAGTTGCGCGTTGTAAGCGTTCATCTGATTGACCAAAGCCGTCATCAAGTTATTTTTGGCGTTCTCGTCGAGTTGTGCCATCTGTGCCAAAGCATTGAGCGCGTTTTGGAACTGTGCATTGTAAGTGTTTTCCTGATTCAGATAAGCCCCCGTCAAATTGTTGTGTTCGTTTTCTACCAACTGCGCCCGTTGCATAAGAGAATTCAAGAAATTTTGGAACTGGGCATTGAAAGTATTTTCCTGATTGAGATAAGCTCCCGTCAAATTGTTGTGTTCGTTTTCAACCAACTGCGCCCGTTGCATTAGCGAATTCAAGAAATTTTGGAACTGAGCGTTGAAGGTATTTTCCTGATTCAGATATGCTCCCGTCAAATTATTATGCGAAGTCTCTTCAAGTTGCGACTGCTGATTGAGGGCATTGCTTGCGTTGCCGAATTGCGAATTGAACGTGTTGCCTTGATTAACCAACGCCGTATTTAAATTGTTGAATTCGTTTTGGTAAATCTGCCCGCGTTGACCGATACCGTTCAGATAGCCGCCGAGTTGTTCGTTGTACGAATTCTTCATATCGTTCAAAGCGTCTTCGATATTCTTCCGGCGTTGTTCCGCCATGCCCGCGATTTCGTGAATGTTCGCCAGGTACTGTCGCGCAACTTCATCCGACGCATTTCGCTCAATGTCGTAAAGTGCCTGATTGGTGACGGAAGAATTTAAAACGCCGCGTTGTCCGTGGTCATTGACAACTTTGCCGATTGTGTTTTCCAATGCAAGGCGAATCGAATCTTCCATGTTGTTTTGCCACTGCGTCGGAACTTTGCCCGTTTCCAAATCTTCAAGCACGAAATTGGTTTTCTTCGCCGTCGGAATAAAATGCGGAATAATTTTGTCGACGTTGTCATAGTGTTTGGTCATGCGGTCGGCGGCATCGTCACCGAGTCCGTCGAGTTTCAAATTGATTTTGTCCGCCGCGCAGATGTCGCTGATTAAATCACGTCGCGGTAAGTCTTGTAACTGACGATATTTTCAATGACATTTTCGCAAACTTTACAATCCCAAACATCACAATCGGAACGCGTGGCAACAAGGCTTTTGTGGTTATGGTTTTGGCGAACGGCAAAATTTACGAATTTCCTCTTGCGGAGGTATGAGTTATGGCGCAATCAAAAACTTTCGACGAGTGGGCTGCTCTTTACGAAAAGAAAACCGGCGTGCCGTTTCAACGTCAACCTTTGTGTCAGCTGGCATTTTTCCCCGACAGAGGCTTTGCGGAATTCGCCGCCGCAAAAGGCATGATTATTATTCATCAGCTGTGCGGTGACGCAAAATTTTGGAAGCAAGTCGGCGAAGTTCTTGCTCTTGAACACGGCATGAAAGCTTTGGGCACGTGGTGTATCCGCGACATTGAGCCGTACATAAAATTTTTCAATGCCGAAATTGAACGCGTGGAAGAATTGCCCGACGGTCTGAAACGTTATCATTGCCGATTCAAAGACACGGGCAAGCCTGCAACTTGTTCGCCGCGTTTCAAGACAGACAACGGCAAAATCGGCTACATGGTCACTTGGGAAATTTAGGCGGTGATTTACATGCCGAAAATTTTTTCCTTCGACTTACAAAGATTCGGCGGCGGTAAAGGCGGCACGATGGTAACTCAAACTTACGAGCCGACACAATACGAACTTACCCTGCAGATGGTTGAGGCGACTTATGCCGTAGCCATACAACCTGCCGCAATCGATTTGAACGCGAAAGCCTATGACCTTTTGATAAATTCGGGCGGGGCAATTCCCGTGCAATATGATTCGCTTTACGACGACGCGGATCAGAAAATCGAAGCCGGTCTGAAGTATTTAATAAACATGATGACCGATTTCGGAGACAATCAGCCGCCGGTCTGGGGCTCATACGTAAATTCCGTTGAAAATTTCAACCAAAACTATATCGACGAAGTTCTCGGCTACAACAAATTGTATCTTTACGGTACGAACGATTTATTTTCGTGGATGAATGACGTTCCGCGTGAGCTTTACAACGAATTGCGCACCTTGAAGGACGGATTGTTGACCGCAACACAAACAATCGTGGAGGCTTACGCGAAAGCTTGCGAAGATTTAAATACCGAACTTGGCAAATTACCGGAGCATTACAGAAACGCGCAATCGGACAACTGCAACCAACTTGCGGCGATTGATTCTACCGTCGACGACAAAGCCGTCACGAATTACAAAGATATTGACGCAACATGTGCAATGTCAATTACACACGGAGGCGATTTATTTATGACGGACGCAGAGCAAAAAATTTTGGCACAAGTCGAAGAACTCAAGCGCGAAATTAATGAACTTCGGGCGATTATTTTGGGGACGCGAACCGTATCGGCAACGGAAGCGGCGAAAAATTTTTGTCAAACTGCATTTCAGCGGATACGACAGACGTGACGGAAAAAGCGAAAATTGACGCGGCATTTTACACGCTGATGAACGACCCGCAGGTTTGGTTCGGGCTTGACAATTTGCCGCATGAAGTCTGGCGCGATGTCAAAAACTACGAAGGTCTTTATCAGGTCAGCAACATGGGGCGCGTCAGAAGTTTTCGCGGCAGTAAAATCCAAATTCTTCATGGGCATATTAATCTAAACGGTTACGTGACGGTTACTTTTACGTTGAAGGGAAATTGCAAAGCGTTCTTTGTTCACGCTCTCGTCGCGCAGGCTTTTATCCCCAATCCCGGCAAAAAAGATACCGTCAATCACAAGCGCGGCAGAAAATCCGACAACCGAGTCAGCGAACTTGAATGGATGACGCGTAGCGAAAACATGAAGCACGCGTTCAAAATCGGATTGGCTAAAGCGAAAAGAAAATTGTCGGCGGACGACATTCGTTACATTCGCGAGGCATACAAAAAAGGCAGTCACGAATTCGGAGCGAAATCACTGGCTCGAAAATTTAAAAGATTGCAAAAGTTCCTCGGCTTGTTCGGGCGTCAAAAGATTTTTTAACTGTTCGGCTGTCAACTGTCGACTCGAAAGTTTTTGATTGCGACATAACTCACACCTCCGTAACGGGGAATTCGTAAGTTTTGCCGTCAGCCGTCGTCATCACTGCGAAAAGTTTATCGTCCCGCGTTTGAATTGTGACGTTGGGGAACGATTGCACCAAACTTTCAACTTGCGCGGTCGTCGGGTATCGGCTCAAAGCTTCTTCAACTTGCGCATTGGTCGTGTAGTTTTCGAGTTTGGAATTGACTTCCGCAGTTGTCGGATACAGTGCAAGAATTTTTTCAACGCGGTCAGCGGTCACGAAGTTTTGAGTTTTCTCGTCGAGTGCCGCGTTGGTGGCGAAGTCGTCCAAAAGCGAATCAACGTCCGCAAGTTTGGCGTATCCGCGAAGATTTTCTTTGACCGTTTCGACTGTCGCGAAGTCTTGTAGTTTGTCGTTAAGTTGCGCGGTTGTCGGATAATCTCCAAGAATCGAATCGACGTTGGCGGATTTCGCGTAGTCACGAAGTTTTTGGTCAATGTCCGCAGTCGTCGCGAAGTCCTGAATTTTTTCGTCGAGTTGCGCGGTTGTGGCGTAACCTTGCAAAGCCGAATCAATTTGCGTTGCCGTCACGAAGTCTTGAAATTTGTCCACGAGAGCCGCAATCGTCGCATAAGATTTAAGTTTTTCATCGACCGCCGCGCTTGTCGCGTAATCATGCAGCGTCGAATCAAATTGCGCGTTCGTCACGTAATCTTCAAGCGCAGATTTTTCGGCGAACTTAGCCGCCTCGTCGACCGTCAAGAAATTTTCCAGTGCGGAATTTTCCGCGAAGTCTGCAAGGCGATATTCTTCGACAAAGGTATCCGCGTCCGCTATCGACAGAAATTTTTGCTCCGACTCGTCAACCGTCAAAAATCCGCTGAGCGCAGAAATTTTCACAACGTCGGCTAAATCGTCTTTGGTTGCGCACGTCGCGATTTTCGTTTCGAGTGCCGCCAATTCGTCTTTCGTGCCGTAAGTTTCGGCGATTTGTGCCGTCAAAAGTTTCAAGCCTGCACTGTCCAGAATTGCCATTACGCTCGCCCCCAACGGAAAATTTTTAAAATGTTGCTGTCGCTTGCAAACTGCAATTCACTTGACTTGACGCAGTCCGCAGTAACCATCTTCGCGCCGGTCAAAGCGGCACGCTCCAATTCGTCAACTTTCGCGTCGATTTCGTCACGCTTAACATAATTGGCAAGCTCGTCGGCACGGGCATAAGTTTGAGCAATGTTGTTGCCTTCGCCGTCGGAAACTGCTTGCGCGGAAGTTTTAACCGTGACTTGAATGGCGGCGTTGTTTTTGCCGTCGAGTTTAACGGAACCTTCGGCGTCGCCCGTCAACGAAAAATCCCGCTCCTTGTCGCTGAGGTTGCGCACGGTGTCTTTGAGTTCGTCGACCGTGTTTTTCTCGGCGTAAGTGGCGGGAATACTGCGTCCGTATTCGTCCTGCATGGCTTTCATTGCGGTGAAACTTTCGCCCGCAAATCGCACAACAGATTCAGGCGGCGGCGGCGGATAATGTCTGTCGTCGTAATGCGGATAATCGGGTCTGACTGTCAAATTTTTCATTTTCAGTTTCCTCCTCCAAACAAACCGGTGATTTCATCTTCGCCGATAACATCAGCCACGGCGTTTTTCAAGTCGGCTTTCGTGACGTATTGAGCCAAAATTTCCAAAAGTTCTTCGCGGGTGATGAAATTTTCTTCGACTTCGTCACTGCTTGAAACGTCGTCCGAACTTTTCAGGGCGGCAAGTTCGGCTTTGGTCGCGTAAGTTTCCGTTATCGGATTGCCGTCGTTGTCGTTAATCGCGCTCAAAGCTTTTGCACATTCCGCCGCGTAATTTGCATTGCCCGCCAACTTCGCGAAACTGGTTTCCGCAACGGGGTTTGTGACTTCCAGCGATTTCAAAACGGAAAGATTCAACGTCACGTCGCCAGAACCGTCGAAGTAAACAAAACCTTCAGCGTCGCCCGTAACGGAAATTTTTCGTGCCGTCGCAAGCTTTTTTGCGCTGTCGGGATTGTCCATTGCCGTGACGTTCAAAACCACGTCGCTTGAACCGTCGAAATTAACCGCACTTGCCGTGACTTTGCCCGCGATAGAAATTTTTCGCGGTGTTGAAAGTTTTTCGGCTTTGGTTGCAGTCGTCGCCGTGTCGGCAGAGTCGGCATAAGTCGTAGAAATTTTGGTTACGTTGATTTCGCAATTCTTACTGCCGTCGAAAGTACCTTCGCCCGTTTCGCTGATGAGTTTTTCGGTGACGTAATCTTTATCGGCAGGCTTGAAAGTTTTCTTCGCGGCATTGTAATAAAGGGTTCGATGGTCGGTTGCGTCAAGTTAGAGCTACCAAAGGTGTCAGCCAAAAAAAAACGGCGGCGGGTGTCAGGATTGCGTTGAGCACTTACCAATACTACGAAGGCGGACAGAAGCAACCCGGCCTTGATGTTTTGTGCCGCCTTGCGGATTATTTTGACGTGTCGATTGACTATCTTGCGGGGCGCACCGACGTGCCGCAGGTTGTGCGGTCTGCGCAATGGCAGGCTAATCAAGAGGCTTAAACATGCCTTGTGCGAAACGAAATGATTCATCAAAAGAAATATCGCCGCCTTCGGGCGGTTTTTCTTTACCGACTGCTTTACCTGCGGCATCGTCTGATAGTAGTCCGAATAACGCGGCGGCTGATATTGCGGCGAATAATTTTGCGCGGCTGAATTTTGGGCAAAAAAAGTACCGAACAAGTTTCGTAAATCTTGCGCGGCATTTGGATTTTGATTGTATCGAACGGCGTACTCGTTGCTCGGCGGTCGCCAATATTGTTGTTGCTGAAACGGGCTGTCAACGTAACCCCGTCTGTACAACGGATTTTCTGTCATGTTAATCACCTCTCAAAAATTTTAATCGTCGGGCGGCGGGTCACCGTATTTGTTTTTGCCTGCGTCGCCGTCTTTGTGACCCAGCCAAACGGCAAAAATAAACACAAGCACCCCTGAGCCCGTTATTGGCGCGAACGACATTACAATCAGCAACCAGCTCCACCAACCGCTTTTGCCTATGTCGTGCAGGCGTCGTGTCGCAACAAACGGCAAACTTACCCAGAAAAAAATTGTCAGCGTGTACATCACTGCTCTAACGGCAAAAACAACGTGCGGAAAACGATTCGCCAATTCCCACGCGTCGACGATAAGCCATTCGAGAATTGCTGTCGCCATAAGCGGGAGCCACATCTTAAACATCAAGTCTCCGTAGCGTTTGCGCCCGATTCGTCCCGAAGCCGTGAAATATTCCCGCAAAAATTTTTCAAAGTCGCTCATCGTAATCACCCCGACGAATTTTATCACGGCAAATCAGACTTCGGCAATGTCCATAACGATTGAGTGAAGAATAAATCCGCCGCCGTGCCCGTGCCCCGCAACGTCCAGGTACTTACTGCGAAAAATATTGCGGCTCTCGACGACAAACGTACTCGGCGAAAAAATTTTGTGGCGATTGTCGGGCAACTGTTGTTCCGACCTGAAAATTTCTTCGTTGGGCAGTTGCGGCAAAATCGTCGCGTTTCGTCGTCCGTGCCGGCAAATTCGCGTTCGGTTGCGGTAAATCGGCGACTTGTTCCCGAAAATTTTTAAAGCCGTGTCGGGTATCGGGAGCGGCAGCGTCACTCGTCCGCAGGAAACTTCACCGCTGTAATATTCGGTATAAAGCGGCGTCACGGCAACTTTCAAACGTTTAAGCAGGAAATCATGATGACTTACAAGCCGTTGCGCCACGAAATCCCAACTCAAATATTCGTCGTTGTCTTTGAACGTGCCCTTGTCGAGTCGCGAAATTCTGTCGTGCTTAACCAAATAAATTTCGTCGCCCGCCGTGAACACGTCCAAAATCTCCGCGTTGAACTGTCGACGATACCACGACTTCAACAGCGCGTCATAAACCAAAACAAAGCCGTCGCGTCCGATACACCAAACCTGATTAAGCGGCGCAACGTAACGAACCTGAGCATTTTTCGGCAGGCGGTGAATTTCGCTTTTGACGAACGTCGCAATATCTTCCGGTTTGACGTTGCCATAATATGTGTTCTGAATCATATGAGCTTCGTCCGCGCCGAGGACAAAAACATCATCACCGACCGCGCAATAACTTCGCCGACCTTTGCATTCGATATTCGTCGCAACCTGCCCGACCGACCAACGCGGATACTCTTCGACGAGCCGATAACAAATTTTGTTCGCCTTGATGACAAGCAGATTGTTCGACAACGGAGCAACGCCGATAAAATTTGAGCCGTCTTTGTAGCCCGCCTCGATAAATTTTGACGCGCTCTCGACGTTTGAATCGTCCGACCAAAAGTTTTCGTCACCGACGCCGCTGTATCGAATCGTTGAGCCGAAAGTCACAACCACACGTCCCGCACGAACAAAAACATCATCTGCTTGCGGCGAATCAATCATTTTTTGTGGAAACAAAGCGACCTTTCGCGTCACGTGTCCGATTTATGTTTCGATTTTTGCCGACACGTTTATCTCTTTCCCAAGCATGTTTGGAGGCACAACTTATCGAGCAAAATTTGCGGTCATTGAACTTGTCGCTAAAAAATTCTTTGCCGCAATGAATGCAGGTATATTTTTCGGTGTAAGCTTTGTTCACACACTCGATTGAGCAATATTTTTTACCCCAAAATGCTGCGGCACCGGAGACATGAAACGCTTTTCCGCAAATGGGACAAATTTTGAATGATTGATTGCTTGCCGGTTCGTTGTGCAGTTTTCGATGTTCCGAGTTTGTCATCGTGCGCGTAACCTTCGACCTTCGACAAAACTTTATTGCCCGCCGTGACTTCGACAATCGTCATCGGTCGGAACTTTAAGCGGATTTCATCTTCGCCGGGTTTGAGTATACTCGTGACGGTCTTCATTAAAATTTCGGGCTGAATATCGGCTATCGACCGTCGAACAATGCGTAAGCTCGCGTTTATCACGTCGAGGATTTCGCCGTCGCTGAAATTGATTCGTTGTTCGTCGTCGTGTACCGCCCGCCTGATTCTGTGTATCACTGCCCGTATCGGCAACATTTCAGTCATCTCCTTTCCGAAAAATTTCAAGCGAAGTTTATTTTTTTCAGTGTGCTTTCTTGCCAATGGGAGAACTCTCGACCTACACGCCAATTAATGCCGCTTTTTTCGACAAGCCAATCGCCTTCGTAAACTTCTGCGCATTCTGAATCAAGTCCGATTAATTGAGCGACACTTTCGGGCTTGACGCTGTGAAAATATTCGCCGTCGAAAATCTGATCATCGTCGCCCGACTTCAAGTAGTAGCCGAAAACTTTTTCGCCCGTTTCTTTGCTGATACCGCGAAATTTTATCTTGCGCATGTTTTAATCCTCCGTCGTCATCAAATCGGCGTTCTGCCTGCGAATCACTTCGACACCGTCAATAACCCAGAGCGCGGCGCGTTCCATGTCGCTGATATACTCAAACAGTTTGATTATGTCGTAGTGATAATTGCGAAAGTGCACGTCCTCGCGAATCGTCGCCTTAAAATTCGTCCGCAGATTATTGCACAGCGTCAAAACGTTTTCGGTTGCGTCACTCATATTTTTGAGCACGTTTTCAAGGTCTTGCGAATACGTTGCCATAAAAATCACTCCTCACATTGCGGGCGTCATGCCGCGCATTAAACTTTCCGTTGCCGCTTGTGTTCGCGGTCTGCTTTGTTGTTGCGGTTGAGCTTGTCCGTTGAACATCTGCGCCAAAACTTTCATTCGGTCTAAATCTTCGGGCGATTGTCCGTCCTGCATTTGAGCTTGCATTTCGGGCGGCATCTCGGCTTGCATTTCGGCTTGCGCTTGTGCCTCTGCCTGCAGTTCGCCGACTGCTTGCGGGAAAGTTTCTTGCAACCAATTTTGCAAAACTCGTTCGACGATTGACGGGTCGATATAACCTGCCTTTGCCGCCATAGCAAGTTGAATCGGCGGCGGCGCGTCTCGGAAGTTGATTATCTGCCGCGAATCTTGATTCTTGATTTCTTCAGGATTGTCTCTTATTTCGTTTGGTCTGTGAGATTAACTTGTTTTTGTATTCCGGCGAACAGGTTTTCGTTTTGCTGTACTTGTGTGCTAAAAAAATTTTGCCGCAAATAACGCAAGTCTGCTCTTCGGGATAAATTTTGTTTTCGGTGATGTAACGTCCCCAACAATGTCCGTCACAGAAATGAAGTTTGCCGGCACTCCCCGCAAGAGATTTTTGAATTTCCTTGCCGCAATAATCGCAACGGTAAGAAACTTTGTCGTGCTGATTGTGCCAAGCTCGATGTTCTTCGTTCGTCATGAGTTGCAAATTTTCGATGCGATTGTCGGCTTTGTCTCTGTTACGATGATGAACGACGTAACCTTTGGGAATGTCGCCGAAATGAAAACGCTAAACTGCTTCGTGAAGTGAAACCGTGCGGATAAAATGTCCCTTGTTGTTTTTGTAAAAAACTTGTCCGTTGAAACTAACGTGATTTTCGTCGATAATTTCGACTTGTGGCGGTGTCCCATTTAATTCGGTAAGTTTGTGCTTGAGTGCTTCGTTTTCCGCCCGAAGTTTTTGCTCCGTCTCTGTCATGAAAAAAATCGCCTCCGCAAATGCTTGACCGTGCACGCAGAAACGATTAGAATAACCAAACAAGAGTTTTGGCTCGCGCTTCGGCGTGCTTCGTGAGTATTTAACGTAATCACTTTAGCACAATGAAAAACGCGGGTCAATTCTTTTTTTTTATTGCTTCGTCCTGCCACCTGCGCCAATAGTCCACAGCGTCACGGAACCAACGCCGAAATTTCCCGATACCGCGTCGCTGATAAAGCCTGTCGAGTTCCGGCGTTTGCTGAAAAACTTCTTCGGGCATCTCGTCACCTCAATCAAAAAAGCCCCCGAAGGAGCCGAATTTTATCTAAGTTGAAATAAGGATTGATTTTTGACTGTCTTATTTCAAGTTAAACCGCTAAGTTGAAACCAAATCGCCCACGCTGACGGGATAGTTTCTTCGCGCCACGCGTCACGGCGTTTAACCTGTGCTTTCGTAGGAGCGAACGGACGTGACAAGCAGGCATAACAAACTGCGTCGACGCAGTTGCGTATTTTTCATTGGCGGTAAATTGTAGGCATCAGCGCGATTTGTTTCGTCGCGTAATTCCAATACTGATATTGCCGCATTCCCGACTGCAGGTTTTTGTTTTGCTGAAACGATTAATGCAGAACTCTTTGCCGCAAATGGGGCAGATTCGTGTTTCGTCGTCAATCCCGTTGTCGCGCCTGTATTTTGCGTAACAAGCTCTTGAACAGAATTTGCTGTAATTGCGTCGGTTATGCGGGGTAAGAAATTCCTTGCCGCATTGGGCACAAACGAGTTTGACTTTTGGCTTTTGAGCTTCTCGTTCGGCGCATTCAACACCGTGTTGACGGTGCCACTCGCGACCTGCGTCTGAACGGTGCCATTCGGCGGCTTTGGGTCTGATAGCAGCCAGATGATTTACGACCCATTCGGGCGTTTTAGGTTCTCCTGCGCGTTCACGACGAATTGCGGTTTCAAGATTCTTTTGATTATGTTTTGTCCTGTGTTCAGCCTCTGTAAGCAACTCCGGATTAGAAATATCGTTATTGAACGGATTGCCGTCTTTGTGATGGACGTGATAGCCGTCGAAGATTTCGCCGTTGCTCACATTGCCATAGCTTACAGTGTCAAGCGTAGAAAATTATTCGTTGCCCCGTCGGAATATATTCAAGCTCCAACGGATTGACGCGGGCACGCCAGAAACTTTCGACGCCGAGACGATTTATCGCCCAACGCAACTGAGCAAAGCAACTGTTTTTGAGCGTCGCCGCAGTTTTACGAATCACCAACGTATTTGCGAGCGGATATTCCATCATGCGGCAGATTATGTTCAGCGCGATTGTCGTTGATTTTTTCGACGCACGAGAGCCTTTGACGACTCGATAACGTTTCTTGCAGTTCCAAAAAGTTCCGTAACCTTTGCCGACAACTTCAGGCAGATAAAGTTCAGTCTTCAAGCTTGTCACCGCCCGTGATGACAATCGGCGTCGCATTGAAATTGACTTGGGTAACGAACGCGCCCTGTGCCTTCATGAGCGTTTGAATCGCTTTGATCCTGTCGGCATTTTCGGCAGTCTCGTCGCGGGCTATCGTCGTCAAAAGTTCTTGGCACTCGATAACGTCGGCAATTTTTTCGCGCTTAATCTCCGCCGTGAGTTCCTTGATTCGTGCCGCGATGTGCGGTTTGTTGAGCAGATTGAACGCCGCAACGTTTTCGGTTTTGCGTTTCGCGGCAGAGTAACCCGCTTTCAAGTAAGCCTCCGTTGCGTTGCCGCAAGCCGCATATTCAAGGCAAAATTTTTCGTGTCGCGGATTTTTAAGCATCTCAATCGCCTCCGTGACATTTCTTGATTATGGATAGTGTAGCAGATATTTCGCCGCGTTATCGCCGTCATAAGGAAATTTTTAAACGTGAATCAATCCCAGCTGAACGGCTTGTAAGGCGGCGTACATTCGCACGAAGTCAAACAGTCGGCGGCGCGTCGAGTTCGATATTCCGAGTTCGCGGCAAGACTTTCGATAATCTTCCTTCGCGTAACGGCGTCGGGCGACTTCGTATCGGCAATCGCTCTGCAACTTCGCCCACGTCCAAGTTTTATCGACGACCTCAAGCCATCGTTCGGGAAATTCCACCGTGTGAAGTCCGTCCAACGAAACTTTATCGAGCGGCGTTAAATTTCTGACTGCCTGCGCTTCCGTCGGGTTTGAAACTCTGCCGATGTTGCGAAGGTGCGGGCGACCGTCGTCAAGGCGCATTTCATCAACCGCAATGCGTATCTTCGCCTCGTTGTAAAAGATAAAATCTACCTTGCGAAAATACGGCTCACTGCTCCGTTGACGTTGTCCCAATCCCGACACCTGAACTGCAATTAGGAATTTGAAATGTGGAATTAGGAATTGAATCGCGTAGCCATTCCAAATTCCTAATTCCTAATTCCACATTGCAGTTTCGACGCCCGTATCGCCTGCAATTTTCGTGACGTATTGATTTACGTCGGTGGTTTGAACGTGTTCCGCCTCGTAAAGGAAACTGTTGATTCTGTCTTGAAGTTCAGCCATTGTTGCGACCTCTGACCGTGAGTTTTTCCGGCACGGAGAAATTTCCGCCGCGAATCTGTTCAATCGTCTTCAAGCTGTACGGGACAAGATTTGAGCGGATCGAATCACCGCGTTTGAATTCTTTTTCGCGGAAAACAACGCCGAGTTTAAGATTTTCGATTTCGCGTTCGTCCCAAATATCGCTGCCGTCAACGTCGCAGGAAAAATCCTCGTTGCAACGTTCCAATAAATTTATCAGCCGCTTGAAATGACGCGTCGCGTATTCGTCCGTGCGCTGATTGTACACGCAGGGATATTTGTCGAGTCCGCGCTCAAGTCGACGTTTGTAGATCTCGCCGAAATAATTTTTGTATTCGCCGTCGTCCACGTCCAGATACAGCGTCAAGCAGGGCTCATCATATTTGTTCGTGCTCTCAAACGCCTTGACGATTCGGCAGACGTAACCGCCCGCAGGTAACTTTTTCGGTTCGGGAGCGTTCTCGTTTACTTCGTTCCAGTTCGCAGGAATTTTAAGCATGTTCAATCACCTCGCGACAATTATAAATCAATGACTGCCGTTTATTTTCCACACTTTCCAATAAAAAAAGCCCCGCCGAGTTTCCTCAACGGGGAAAATTTTTGTACCGCCGATAACGGTTCAGATGGTTTTGGGTGCGAAGAATCCGTAGCGGGTGAACTTACCTTTTGTGTCGCCCGCAATGTCTTCGCCGAGTCTCTCAAAGTCGACGTAGTCATCGAAATCGCCGCGATAAGCTTTCGTCTTGCGGTAGAAAATTTCTTCGCCCAAGTCGTAATAATAGTGGATGTCGGGGTCATAAAAGTAATCGTCCGTTTCAATCGTTTCGATTGCCTTGTTGAGCGCGACCGCGAAGTCGTCCACATTGACGAATCCGGAATATTCGGGGTCAATGAAGTACTCCAAAGCCGCCGCAAAATCCAACGCGTAGCCATAATCGCCGTCAAAAGCGACGCTGTCCTTGCCGAAAACCTCAAGCGCGGTGTCGAGTGCCTTGCCGTCGAAGTCGTCCCGGCTGAAGGTGTATTTGTGCAGCTCGTCAAGGATTGTCGTCATTGCAGTTTGTTTCGTCATGGTAATTTCTCCTTTACATTAAATTATTCAGGCTTGTCGCCGTATTGATTCGGGCGCGGCAACGGATTATTGGTGCGAAGACTTTTAAGCCAAGCCCATTCGTAGCCCGAAACTTCCTGTTGCAACCAGTCGCCGTCTTCGTCAACCTCTCTGTCGAATTCAAAACCGCAACCGCGTCTGCGCAGTCTGCTGACAATCATCAGAAATTTTTTAATGTTGCCGCCCGCGTTGCCGTCGATTTCAATCAGATTTTCCTGCGCTTCAACGTCACACAAATTGCCGTTTTCGGAGAGCGCGGCGCGAATTGCGTTTGTGTAGCTGACAATCTCGTCGTCGGTCAAGCCCGCTTTGAGAGTTTCGCAAAGTTTCTGCATTTTGCGTTCTTCGATTTCAAGACGAGCTTTGAGAGTTTCGCGAAGTTTCTGCATTTTGCGATACTCGATGTCAAGACGGCTTTCGTACCACTCGCGCATCTCCGCCAAATCTTCAATCACGCCCTGAACGTGTTGCGAATAAAACGAATTGCGGCTTGCGACGTGCCAATCGCTTTCGGCTCGTGCAGAGTCGTCGTCAAAAATTTCGCAGATGTTTTCGAGATTCAGCATTGTTTCCGCCAGGTTGTGAACCGAGCAAACGTAGTTGTCGATTTGCGCGTTGATTTTGCGCATGAGTTTTTCCGCCTGTTGTTTGGTCATCATAATAAATTCTCCCGTTTGACTTCCTGTCGTTAATTTGGCTCCCTGCGACCGTGCCCGCGTGCGTGGCGTCGTAGCAGTAAGCGAGAGCCAGAAGTGCAATCGGCATACCGATAATCACCGCAGTTTGGAAAAGCACGTACGCAAGTTCTTTGAGCAGAGTTGTCATTTTGAAAATCTCCTTTCTTGAGTCTTAGCACTCAGAGCCGCCTACCGACCGTGAACGCCGAATTGCACGCTTTTGGCAGGTAGACAGGTGCTGATGGCTAAAACCTTTTGAGCTGTTCACCTGTTGCGTGCCGGTGTGGTATAATAAATAAAAGTGATTGACATGGTAACGGTATACAAAATAACGAATCGCTTAAACGAAAAACCTTATGTCGGATTAACGCAACAGTCGATTGAAAAACGATTTATGCAACACTCGAAAGCAAATTCACCGCTGGGCAATGCAATGCGACAATGCGGGCTTGAAAATTTCACGATTGAAGTTATCGAACGTTGCGAAACGCTTGAGCAGGCGAAAAAACAAGAGCGTTTTTGGATACGAGTGCTCAATTCTAAAGTTCCGCACGGTTACAACCAATCTGATGGCGGCGAAGGCGGTTATCGCAAGTCAGTATCCAATGCGAACGCGAATTATCGCGCCAAAGCTTACGACCGCATATCGATTGACGTAAAAAAAGGCAAACGTGATGCTTATAATGCGGCGGCGAAAAACTTAGATTTAAGTCTTTCAATGCTGATTCAACTCGGAACGGAAGAATACATACGGAATCACGCGGGCGAAAATCTTTCCGTGCCGGCAGACACGTCGAAAACTGCCCCCGAAAAAAAATTGACGGCTGCGGAGCGGCGTCTCGTTGAAACATTTGCGCGGTTACCCGAAAAGACACGGGCGAAGTTCGCGGGCTTGCTCGAAAACGTTGCGGATCTCGCTGACACGAAAACCGACGATTGAACTCGTCGAACAAACGAAAGGCGGCGATTGAAATGACTGAGCAAGAAAAAATCAACTCGGAAGTCCAAATGAAATTGGCAATGCAGGACGCGAAATTTAACGTGTTCATGCAGGAAATGCGCGACCGTGACAATCAACGTGCGGCGGAGATTATGGAACTGCGGCAACGGCAAGACGCTGCGCAAGCCAAACAAAATTCAGACATGAAAGCAATGGACGCGAAAATTGACCGGCTCGGCGATAAGATTCAAAACATGTTGCTCGCGGCTATCGTCGGCTTTGGGGCGATAATGTTCGCGGCGGTTTCGGCGTTGAAATGATTCGTCGACAGCAAAGGCGGTGATTAAAATGACGGAACAAGAAATAATCAACCAAAACATTCAGAGGCAGATTGACGCGCAGAACGCTCGAATTGACAATGTGTTGACGAAAGTCGATATGTTAATCTCCGAATCTCAACAACAACGCGAGGACATAAGGCGGGCACAAGAAAAACACGACGCGGACATTAAGGAAATGAATCAGCGTTTTTACGCTAAGTTCGACGCAATGGACGCGAAGGTTGACGCAAACTTTAAAGAGTTCGCCAAACAGCTGCACAGCAACTTCGTTCAAACAATGATAGGTGTCGGCGCGATTATGGCGGCAATCGGCGGCTTGCTCATAGCGGCGTTGAAATAAATCCTCGTCGGCAAAGGCGGTGATTGAAATGACTGAGCAAGAAAAAATCAACTCGGAAGTCCAAATGAAATTGGCAATGCAGGACGCGAAATTTAACGTGTTCATGAGCGAAATGCGCGACCGTGACAACCAGCGTGCGGCGGAGATTATGGAACTGCGGCAAAAGCAAGATTCGGACATGAAAGCAATGGATGCGAAAATTGACCGGCTCGGCGATAAGATTCAAAACATGTTGCTCGCGGCTATCGTCGGCTTTTGGGCGATAATGTTCGCGGCAGTTTCGGCGTTGAAATAACTCGACAGTTCTCAAACGGGCAAAAAAAATAAGCCTCCCAAAAAAATCGGGGGGCTTTTTGATTTACTCGGCGGCAAGTCTTTCGTACACGACTTTGGCGACGGAAAGAAATTTGCTGAGCAGTTTGTAATATTGTGATTCGCTGATGTGCATGTGTCGGCACGTGGCAAGACGGTGTTCGCCTTTTCGGTAGCGACGTGCGGCAAGTTCCGCAGATGCCGAATTGTTTTCCTGAGCCGCCGCATAACCGGCGACGATAAATTTAATCTGCCGATCTGTGCAGTCGCGTTCTCGGCTGAAGGCAAAATCCAGTTGTTTGAATTCGTCCTTAACGCCGCGCATGTTTTTACCGCCTTTCGGATTTAATCAACCTGCCGCCAAAAGTCTCTGCGTGATAAACGACAACCGCGCATAAGATTCAAGCGTCGACTTCAGCTGATGATACGGTTCGTGATAGTCCGCGTCTTGAGCAAGCAGTCCCGCGATAACCGTCCGCGCAATGAACTGAAGTTTTTCAATCTCGTACAGCTGCCATGACGCAAGGGCGTCGCGTGTGCCGGCGTCAATGCCCAAAGTCTTGTTGATGAGCTTGGCGAAGTTTATGTAGAAAACTTTTTCGCTCGCCTTGCAACCTTGAGTAACGGCGAATTTGTGAAGGTCGTGCACCGCTGCCGACAAGGTTTTATATTCTTCTTTAACGTCGAATCGCGTCGTTTGCCATTGAATGGTTGCGCGCTCGGTGATGATTTTTTCCATTGCGTTGAATGCCGCATGATACTTGCGTTTCCAGATACGGGCGTTTCTTCCGTTGAGGTTGCTGACAAGCTCGGTGAAAGCGTCGCAATCGCCGCCGCCAATTCAAGCCTGTACGTTTCGTGACGCCAGAATACTTCATCGCTTGCTTCCGCGATTAAATAATCGGGCGACATAAGCGTTTCGGGTCTCCCGTTAAACCATTTCCGAAAAAACTTCTCCGCAACCGTCAACACAGTTTCGCGCTCCTCAAAAAATATCCGTTTGGAACGCTGTTTTATATCCCGCTACTGTTGCTTTATCATACAGGAATGCGTATCGGGGAAGTTTTGGGTTTATTGTGGAGCGACATAAATTTTGCCGAGAAACAAATTCGGGTTCGTCAACAACTTTTATATCTGCCACGCCAAGGGATTTTTCTGTCGACGCTAAAAACAAAATCCAGTAATCGCGATATTTTCATCGACGATTTTTTGTTGAACGAGCTTAAGTGCTGGCAACTTCAACAAATCGAAAACGAAAATTCCTTCGGCAACAGTTATGTTTATGTTTACCGCGAAAGTAACGAACACCTTGAAAGGCGGTCGAAAAGTTTGCCCGTGCCCGACGGTGAAAAAGTTTCGCCTGTTTGCACACGGAATAACGGTCGAATCGTTTTACATAACTCCGTTGAAATATCGCTGAAAAAGGAAGGCTAAACGCTCATTCATTTCGTCATACGCACGCAACGCAACTCATAGAGCAAGGTGCAACTCCCAACGGTGTTGCAGGTCGGCTCGGTCACGCAAACACTCAGATAACGCAGGATTTGTACGTACACAATACGCAAAAATTACAGAAGGATACCGCTGAGATTTTCGCCAAAAATTTGCATACAAATGCTTAACGCAGACAAATTGCAGACGAAATTTTGATAAGTCTTACAGAACAAAGCAAAACTCATTGAAAATGTAACCTGTCAAGTAACCAAGCTTCCAAATATTTTCTGTACAATTCACGCAAGCAGAAAATTTTTCGGGCAGGCAACTTGAAAGGAGTTTTTTTATGGCAGGCGCAACAATCACAATCGACGAGACTATCGAAAATCGCAACGAATCTTTTGCGGAATATTTATTCGCATTGATTGACGAAAAAAATTTGACTGACCCCGATGTTTACAAGGCGGCGAACGTCGGACGAAAAACTTTTTCGGATATTCGCCATGGAAAAATTCCGACCAAAAAAACTATCATCAAAATCATTTTCGCGCTGGAAGTTTCATTAACCGAAGCTTGCATTTTGTTGGAACGTGCGGGCTACGCGCTGTCGACAAGTCTCGACACCGATTTAATCGTCAAACACTTCATTGAGCAAAAAAAATTCGACAAGTTCGCACTCGACGAAGCACTTGCCGCAAAAAATTTACCGAAAATCTTTTCGTGAAAATGTCATTTTGCAAGTAACCAATTGCCCGAAACTTTTCTGTATAATGCAAGCATGAAAGTTATTCGGGCATTTTCTTTGACGGGAGGTATTTTCATGAAAAAATTTTTGGTCATGCTGACGGCTGTAATTGCGGCGTGTGTTTGCTCAAACGTCGAAGCAAAAGATTATTTCGTGACTTCAAGTTACACGGAAAATTATCGCGGCACGGGTGTCGGACTCAAACAAACGACGTACATTGATTCGGACAAAATCGCGAGATATGCGGCAATCGACGGCAAAGGCGGACTGTTGCTTGTCGGAATAATTGAAGTTTTGGATTGGGACACGGCGACAAAATATCATCCCAAGCAACAAGTGTTCAGGAAAAATTATTACTTTTTCCGCAACAAGAACGGACGACCGCACAGCTTATTTGATGACGTTATGATTGGCTACACTATGGCGCACGACATTCCCGGCGACGTTGTTATCGGGCTCAAAGGTGACGGGCTTCGTTGTTTGGTGCCGCGTTGGGAAAAGCAAGGATACGACGTTTTTCGCGACGAATTGGTTGCTGCGGCGGACGGCTCGCAATCCGATTTGTATCTGTTGAAAATTTACAATGTGACGCAAAAAATTTTGTCGGAGTGACGTGACATGAAAAATTTTTTCGCGGTGACGTTTTGTCTGACGATTATTTTTTCGTGCGCGGCAAGTGCTCATTGCGGAAGTGACCGGCTCCGTTAAAAAAATTCGCGACAGCAATTTTGTCGCAATTCCCTTCGGCAGACGGGATTTTTTACTTTGGAACGCAAAAGCATATTGAGGATAAAACTTCACCGACAGCCTCCAATAAATCAGTCGAATTATTCGCCCGAAAAATCGGACGGTTATTGCGACGAAATTATTTTTTTGATTGCGAACGATCCAACAGCGCGGAAAAAATTGGTTCACTGCCGCACAAGTCCGCGACGAGAAACGCCGTGCCCGCGACGATTATCAGCCAGAAAAGATGCCCGAATTGTCCGGTCAGCTCCAAAATCAAAACCGCGCCGGTGACGGGTGCTTTCACGACTGCCGCGAAAAATGCCGCCATGCCAAAAATTATAACCAGCGTCGTCCAATCTGCCGTAAGAACTTCCAGCAAGCCGCCCACGCGTGCGAAAACGTTTCCGATTAATGCGCCGATAACCAGCACGGGCAAAAACAATCCGCCGGGCGCGTTCGTGCCGAAACAAATCAACGTGAACAAAATTTTTCCGACAAGCAACGTCACGAGCAAACTCAATTCCAAATGCGATATTAAAATTTCGTCGACCAAAACATTTCCGCAACCGAGAACTTGCGGCAATTCGATTCCCAGCGGGACAATCAGCAGAAACGGAATTAAAAATCTGCGCGTGCCGAAAATTTTCAAACGGTCATAAACGTCCAGCGAAAAAATCAGTGCCTGCGTAAACAGCACGCCCAAAAATCCGCAGATGATTCCGAGCAACATAAACAACGCGACGAATTCCAGCGGGGCGGCGGACAAAATTTCGGACATTTCAGCTGTCGGGAACGTCATTACCGACGGTATGTTGAGCGGGGAGCGCGTGATTGTCTCGAAGACCGGTCGCACGCCGAAGACAACTTTCACGACAAATGACGCGGTGACTGCCGCCGTAACCGTCACGATTAAAATTTCCTGCGAAAATCTTTTGCGCAATTCTTCAATGCAAAAAATCACGCCGGCAAGTGGTGCGTTGAAAATTGCTGCAAGTCCCGCGCCCGCGCCCGCCGTCAGCAAAAAATCGCCTTGAATTGATTCGTGTTGCGGATTGTCGCCGTAAAATTTTTTCGTGAAGAAATTTCCGATTGCCGCGCCGAATTGTACGCTGATTCCGGCTCGTCCCAAACTCATGCCCGCGCCGATTGTCATAACCGTCGCAAAAAATTTCACCGCCAACAATCTCAACGGTTTAAACATTTCCGCTCGTCCCTGCAACATGCCTTTGATTTGCGGAATGCCGCTGCCGCATACCTGCGAATCAAATTTCACCGCACACGCCAAAATTTTCGCGAACAAAGCCATCAACGCGCAGATTAACAAAATTCGCCCGACGCTGTTGACGTGCGCAAAAATTATCGGTCGCCAAATGTCCGCCGTGTCCAACAAAAATCGCAACGCCGCAACCACGACGCCCGTCACCGCTCCGATTAAAATTCCTTTGCCGAAAAGATTCGCCCGCAATAATCTTCGATTCGTCAACAAAATGCCCACCCCCGCGAACATTATACGACGCGTAGAATTTTTGGCTACACCCGCGCTTGACAAAAATTTTTTCGCAAAATAAAATCGCCGCAACGGAAGGAGAGCAATACTGCAATTAGGAATTAGGAATTAGGAATTAGGAATTAGGAATTAGGAATTAGGAATTAGGAATTAGGAATTAAATTCGCAACCGTAATATTCCTGATTCCATATTGTTTCAACGAAAGAAGAGCGATATTTATGGATGAAAAATTGCAACAAACTCGCGACACAACGGCTGAAGTTATTGCGGCTGTCGAAAATTTTTTTGCTCGCGACAAAGTCAAATACCGCCCGTTCGATGAACGCAACGTTGCCAAGGCGACTTATTCCATCGACACGAAATTTCGGCATGTCGACGTTTTCTTCCACGCTTACAATGACAAACTCGTCTTGCATATGATTTTGCCGTTGAGCGCGGACGAAGAAGAGCGCACCAAAGTTGCCGAATTCATTTTGCGCGCAAATTACGGCTTGAAAGTCGGCGGCTTCGATTTCGATTTCAACGACGGAGAAATTTCTTATCGGACTTCGATTTATTGCGGCACGGACGAATTTGTTGCGCCGACTTACGAACAGATTGATTTCGCGCTGGTTATCGGGATGATTATGGTCGAAAAATACGGCGACGCACTTGTCAAAGTCATGTTCGGAATTCTTGAGCCGGACGACGCGATTGAATCCGTCGAAGGCGACGACTGAAGGGCAATTAGGAATTAGGAATTAGGAATTAGGAGTTAGGAATTAGGAATTGGAGGCACGCGATATGACACACACATTGGATAACGGCACACTCAAAATCACCGTCGACGAACACGGCGCGGAATTGAAATCGCTCGTCAAAGGCGACACCGATTTTATTTGCAGCGGCACGGAATTTTGGAAATATTCTTCGCCGATTTTGTTCCCGATTGTCGGCAAGCTCAAAGACGATACGTTTCGTTTCGGCGGAAAAAATTATTCGCTTCCGAGTCACGGCTTCGGCAGGCTGAGCGATTTTGTTTGCGTCGACGAAAATCCGTTGACGTTTAAGTTGACGTTCAGCGACGACACGTTAAAAAATTATCCGTTCAAATTCGCGTTGACCGTCACTTACACGCTCGACGAAAATCAACTTAAAATCAACTGGCGCGTCGAAAATTTGGACGACAAAACGATTTATTTTTCAATCGGCGCACATCCCGCGTTGACCGTGCCTTTCGACGGTGGCAACTTCGACGATTATCAACTTGAATTCGACCAAAGCGAAAATTCTGCGAGAATTCCTTTGACGGGCGGACTGTTGAGCGACGAACGCATTCCGACGATTGACGGGAAAATTCTTAAACTCAACTACGATTTGTTCAAAGGCGACGCGCTGATTTTCGACAACCTGAAAAGCAGTGAAATCACAATTCGCCGCGACAAAAAATCCGTCACGCTCAAAGCCGAAGGTTTTCCGTTCTGGGGCATTTGGACGAAAGTCGGTGCGCCGTTTGTTTGTCTTGAACCGTGGCACGGACACGCGGACTTTGCGAACTTCGACGGCGACTTGACCGAAAAAGACGGCATTGTTGCTTTGGAAGTCGGCAAAATTTTCACGTCGGGATATTCGATTATTGTCGACGCTTAAGGCACGTTTCGACAAAATTTTTCGCGACATTCGGACAGCCCGCGAAATGTAAATGCAGATACGACGCCGCGACATTTTTGACGGAAACGCCCGCAGTGAAATTTTCGCCCGTGCGCAACCGTTTGCAGTCGAAAAGATTTTCGGCAACTTCGGCAGTCGAGTAATGGAATTCATGCGCAAAAAATTTTTCTCCGCGTTGACCGAGTGCACAATCCGCCGAAAGTTCAGCTTCGACGTAGCCGACACGTTGCAACTTGCGCGTCATTGTCGCCGTGCCGTCAATCACTCCGCACATTTCAAAACCGTGACCGTCGAAATCGACAAGACGATTCATCAGGTACATAAATCCGCCGCATTCGGCAAAAATCGGCAGACCATTATTCGCCGCATGGAAAATCTCCGTGCGGATTTTTTTGTTGGCTTCAAGTTGAGACGCAAACATTTCGGGAAAACCGCCGCCGATAATCAAGCCGTCAATGTCCGCCGGTAAAGTTTCGTCGTCAAGCGGGCTGAAAAAAACAATCTGCGCGCCGAATTGCTCAAGTACGCTCAACGACGCGTCATAATAAAAATTGAACGCGGCATCACGGGCAACGGCGATTTTTGTTAAGGGACAAGTGGTAAGGGACAAGGGACAAGTTTTTTCGAGAGGCTTTGAATTTTTGGCAACGTCAATCAGCGCGTCAACGTCAACTTGATTTTCGACCGCCGCGCAGATTTTTTGCAACACGTCAACGGAAAAATTTTCAGTTGTCGGAACAAGCCCCAAATGTCGTTCGGGCAACTTGAATTCGTCGTTGCGTCGAATCGTGCCGAAAACTTTTATGCCGAGTTTGTCAAGCGCGTCGACAATTAATTTTGCGTGCGAATCCGAGCCGAGCCGATTTAAAATCACGCCCGCAAGATTTACGGATTTATCGAATTCGCGAAAACCGAGAGCAATCGCCGCCGCAGAAGCTCCCATGCTTTTTGCGTCGACAACCAAAATAACCGGCGCGTTCAAAAGTTTGGCAATTTCCGCCGTGGAGCCGCCGCCGTTGCGCGAACCGTCATAAAGTCCCATGACGCCTTCGATAACGGAAATATCTGCGTCACGTGCCGCGTCCGTGAAAATTTTTGGCAAATTGTCTGTGCCGACAAGAACGCTGTCGAGATTGTGCGACGGTTTTGAGCAGGCAAGCGAATGCCAACCCGTGTCGATATAATCGGGACCGACTTTGAACGGTTGCACGTTCAGCCCGCGATTTTTCAACGCGCACAACAATCCCGCAGTTATCGTCGTTTTGCCGGAACCGCTTTGTGTTGCCGCGATTATCAGTCGAGGAAAATTATTTTTCATTCGTAAGCCCCCGTGAATTGTCCAGCATGTACAAAATCGCGTTGACGGCGGCGACTGCGATTGAACTTCCGCCTTTGGTACCTTCGACGGTGATAAACGGAATTTCGTCCTGCGCGGCAAGTTGAGCTTTCGATTCAGCGGCACCGACAAAACCGACGGGCACACCGATAATCGCGGCGGGACGTATATTTTCTTCGCGAACGAGCCGCAACACTTCAAACAATGCGGTAGGTGCATTTCCAATCGCGATAAGTTGACCGTCAAGCCGTTTGCCAAAAAATCTCATTGCCGCCATTGAACGGGTAATGCCTTCGCGTTGAGCGAATTCGCGCACGTCGACATCGGCAACCTTGCAAAAAATTTCGCCGCCGAATTTTGAAAACGTCCGAATGCTTATTCCGCGACGAACCATTTCGACATCGGTAAAAATATTTGCCCCGTTGCGAAGTGCAGATTTAATCGCGTCAATCGCCTGCGGATGAATTTTTATTATCGGCGCGTATTCGACATCGCCCGACGCGTGGATAATCCGCGAGTAAATTTTTTTTGCGTCGTCCGTGAGCTTAAGTCCGTCCAAATGCGGAGCGATAATTTCCATGCTGCGAGTTTCAATTTCCATAGGTTTGGTCATGAACATAAAAATTTCTCCTTCCGAAAAGTTTTCGACAGTCTAGCAAACGTGCGCCGTTGTCGTCAACGCGAATTTGACTTTGAGCGCAGTTTATGTTTTATTTTAGCTGTCGAGGTGAACATTATGACTGAAAAAAATTTGTCGGAACTGTTGCGCGCTTACAAGTCGGAAAAAATTTCGGAGACGGACATTATTTCCGCGCTGAAAAATTTTTCGTTGGCGACGGAAAGTTTCGGTTTTGCGACGATTGATCACGGGCGCGAATTGCGTCAAGGTTTTCCAGAAGTCGTCTATTCGCCCGGCAAGACGAAGGAACAACTCAAAATTATTTTCAAAAATCTTTACGAACGCAGCAACGGAAATCTGATTGCAAGTCGTGCGAGCCGCGAACAATTTGATTTTCTGCGCGACGAAATTCCCGAAGCGGTTTTCGACGAAACGGCACGCATGATTTACGTTGACCGCGATAAAAGTTTCGTGCGTGACGATTCGCGAAAAATTTTGGTCGTGACGGCGGGAACGAGCGACATTCCCGTTGCCGAGGAAGCGCGATTGACGGCGTATCTTTGGGGCAATGCGGTCGGCACGTGCTACGATTGCGGTGTCGCGGGAATTCATCGATTGTTCGCGCACATTGACGAAATTACTTCCGCGAACGTGATAATCGTCGTTGCGGGCATGGAAGGTGCGTTAGCGAGCGTTGTCGGCGGGCTGACTTCGCGTCCCGTTATCGCAGTCCCGACAAGCGTCGGTTACGGTGCGTCGTTCAACGGACTTGCGGCACTTTTGGCAATGCTCAACAGTTGCGCGGCGGGCGTGAGCGTCGTCAACATCGATAACGGATTCGGTGCGGGCGTACTTGCGTCGAAGATTAATCGGGTGCAGTTGACATGACCAGACGAGAATTTTTAACGTTGATAACCTGCGCGGCATTTGCTAATGTTTTTTCTGCTTGCGGCGCACAAAATTTATCCGAAAAAACTAAGGAGGTTCACGACATGAGCAAAAGTTTTTTCAGCGATTCCGTTGCTCTCAACAGCGGATTCAACATGCCGCGAATTGGTTTGGGCACGTGGACATTGACCGGAGCTGTCGCCGAAGAATGCGTTTATCACGCGTTGAAAGTCGGCTATCGGTTGATTGACACGGCGCGTTATTACCGCAACGAAATTGACGTCGGCAACGGAATTCGGCGGGCGATTGGCGACGGCATTGCCACACGAGAAGAAATTTTCGTCACGACAAAAATTCTGCCCGACAATCACAATTCCCCCGACACGGCGATTGACGATTCACTTCGTAAATTCGGTTTCGATTACATTGATTTGGTTTTGATTCACCAGCCCGGTCGTTGGGACGAGGAAACTTATCACGCGCTCGAACGCGGCGTTAATGCGGGCAAGATTCGTTCAATCGGCATTTCAAATTATTACACGCCGGAGGACTTCGACAGGATTCGCAACATTGCCCGAATTGTCCCCGCCGTCGTTCAGAACGAAAATCATCCGTTCTATCAAAACCGCGAACTGCAAGATTACCTTAAACATTTCAGCACGGTCGTTGAAAGTTGGTATCCGTTTGGCGGGCGCGGCAACACGCAAAAAATTTTCGGCAACGATACGATTCAACAGCTTGCGGAAAAATATTCCAAAAGTCCCGCGCAGATTGTCCTGCGTTGGCACATTCAAGAAAATTATATCGTCATTCCCGGTTCGTCGAACAAGGCGCACATCGAAGAAAATTTCAACGTGTTTGACTTCCGCCTGAGCGAAAAGGACATGAATTTGATTCGTGCCGTCAATCAAAATCGCCGCTTTGAAAATTGGTGACGTTTGGACGCGGCAATAATATTTGAATTTCGATATGATTAATCGCGTCAGCTGTTTGGTTACTTTTTAAAAGTAACCGGTTTGAAAATTGGTAAGCGTCGACAAAGTTCCGTCATTCAAATTGATACTGTTAGTGATAGTATTCAATCGCACGTCACAACAGAAATTTAAAATCTGTGTCATAATTGTCACCCGAAAAGTTTTCGCGCAGGTCGCTTGTCGGGTGACATTTTTTTATAAAAACGGCGTAGAATTCCATTCAGCAATAAAATTTCACTTCGGAAAGGACTGATTGGTTTGGCAACATTTCAAGAAGAATTGACGGCATGTCGTGAGTACGCCGAGCAAGGCTATCAACTTGCGGACGAAAGTTTCGACAAGATGAAGTTGGATCTTCACACCGCACAGGACAGACTTCTCAACGCGGATAGCAAACAGGGGACTTTGTCGCGCCTTGAAAAAGACCCGCACTTTGAAAAACAGTTGCGCAACATGAAAAAACTTCAGCAGCAAACCGTTGACGGCGTCGGCGAAAATCTGCGCAGTTTGAAAGACAAAATGGGCGAATTCACAATCGTCCTGTATGGGCGCACGATGGCGGGCAAGTCGACACTGATGGAAATTCTTCGTCGCGGTGACGGTTCGTCAATCGGCAAAGGCGCACAACGCACGACGCTTGACGTTCGGGCTTATCACTGGAACGGCTTAAAAATTTTCGACGTGCCCGGGACGTGTTCATTCGGCGGCGAACAAGATGACAAATTGGCTTTCGAGGCGGCAAAAGATGCGGACTTGGCTCTTTTCCTGTTGACCGACGACGCGCCGCAACCTTACGAAGCCGAACGACTGGGTGAACTCAAAAAACTCGGCAAGCCCGTTTTGGGTATCGTCAACGTCAAACAGGTTTTGTCGCCCGACCGCGCAAGTGCCAAACGCAAACTTGACTTGCGGCAACTGGACAAGAAAATTCACGACCAAAGCCGCCTTGAAGAAATCGTTCGGCAGTTCAAACAGTTTTCCGTTGAAAAAGGTTACAACTTCGAGGACGTGCCGTTTGTGTATTCGCATTTGCAATCGGCGTTTTTTTCTCAGCGCGAAAATGACGACGAACTTTATCGGCTCAGCAACTTTTCCGCCGTCGAAAATTTTATTCTGGAAAAAGTTCGCAGTGACGGTAAATTTATCCGAATCAAAACGTTCATTGATGCCGTCGCCCGCCCGATGCAAGCGTCAATCGCCGCGCTTTACGCTCAAAGTGCCGACACAGTCCTTGCGTGGAAAAGCTATATTGACAAGATTAACCAACTCAACAATTGGCGCAGAGGTTTCACCGAAAGAACGCAAACGGCTTACAATACTTTCATGGATACGTTGAGCCGCGATATGAACACAAAAATTAATTACGTCGTGAACAATTACTACGAATCCGAATACGCGGGCGACCATTGGAAAGATGCCGTCGATAGTCTGAACATCAATGAGCGTTGTCAAAATTTCATTCGTCAAATCGGCGAAGAAGCCTCGACGAAAATGCACGAACTCAGCGACGAACTTGTTCAGGACTTGAATTATTCCGGCACGAATTTTATAGCTCCGCAAATTTACCTGCCCGACACGGGAACTTTTCTGCGCGACGTGGGTAAACTTGCACCGCTTTTGGCACTTACGCCAGTCGGTTGGGTAGGTGCCGCCGCGTTCGGATTGTTTTCTTTGATTTTCGGCGACAGTAAAGAAGAAAAAATTCGTGAGGCGAAAAACGAACTGCGCGAGAAATTGGGAGAATCCCGCGACGAAATTTTGTCCAACGTCGGCGACAGCGTTATTAAAGTCATCAACGAAGAAATTTTCGGCAAACAAATTGACGGTTTCTATAACACGCTTTTTTCAATGGCGGACATGCTTGAGAATCTGTCTTACGCTCAAAATTCCGTTGCCGACACGCTTAATCATCAATACGGCGAATTGAACTTTCAATTACTTGTGCGGGCGGCGCAATATTCGCAAATCGGTTCTGACGAACTCAGCATTTCCACCATTGCGCGAATCGTCGGCGAAGAATTTTTCTTTGTCAACAGTAAACGGCTGTCCGAATCGAATCGTCAAAAGTTGTCGGAACTTCTCGGCGAAAAATTGTCGGTGTGCAAAGTCGGCGACGAAACTTACTTTGATGACGTTGTCGATTACGTGCAAAGAAATATTTTGGGCTGCGAATTCGGGTTCGACAAATTTGTTGAGGACGAAGACAACGGCGACATGTATTTGATTCACTTGCCCGGGAGCGGAAACTTCACGGACGAAGAAATTCAGTTGACGCAACAAATTTTCGATGACCCCGTTATTTTGAATTGAGACCGGCTATAAAAAGTCAAGCAGTTGAAGCCGGAACATAAGGTTTGTTATCACGGAGGACGGCGAAAATAATGGCAAGCATCTTGTGGCAAACATGCCCGATGGCAGTCAAATGGTCTTTGCCTTCGGCGCGTTTCTT
>JAFUYE010000044.1 GCA_017470715.1 Selenomonadaceae bacterium | reverse complement strand
TTGCGATTGACGCGTTGCAAAATTTTCCGCGTGACCCGTGACGGCTGTGACTTCGCTCAACTGATTAAAATTGACTGCGACGAGGTGAACGAATGACTTCAACCGATTGGTTCAGACTTCGACCGGACGCCGACGCGCCCGCCGTGGAAGAATCTTGTTTCGACGCAAAAAAATATCCCTACTTCACGGACGCCGAATCTTTTGACGCAGTGGATCATTCGGTCGTTCACTATGAGCGGGAAAAATTTTCTCCGTGCGATATTTTGTTTGTGCCGACATTTTTAATCGGCGACAAATTGCTTGCATTATTTGAGTTGCTTGAACCGTCAATGCAATTCAAGGGCGTTCAGATGTACCGAAAATTCAAGCCCGCCGAAACGACGCACCCGCTGTTTTGGTTGCCGTACCTGCCGTGCGTCGACGCAATCGCCGGAAGTTCGCAAATCGTTCGCGGCAAGGCGGTGACTTTAACGGTAAAACTTTCGGAACTCGAAAATCGGCGCGTGGCTCATTGCAGGTTGCCGGCGGACGACATTTGGCTTTTGTCGTTGGAAGCGGCGGAATGTTTGTTGCGTCGACAACCAATCGGAATTGCGCTCGAAAAAGTTTTCACTCAACCATAATTTCTCTGCGGCGACGACGCGGCGATAAAAGTTCCCGTCTGTTGCCGTTTTTGATGTCCGAAAGAATCTTGCAAAGATTTTCGTAAAGCGTTTGATTGTCGCGGGCGGTCAGTTCGATTTTTAATCTTCGTTCGACGTAAAAAGCAATTTGGTCGACGTTCAAAATTTTTCCCGACAGCGCGGCTAGACAGAACGAAAAATCTTCCGAATCAAGCTCGAAATTTTTTGCCTCCGAGGCAAATGTCCGAAGAATTTCGGGCGCGAGTGTGGCTCCGCCAACCGCCGCATGAGGAGCGTTGATTAAGTTGACCGTGTCGAATTCGGTTGCCATATCGAAAAAATCCGTGTACTTCGTGCGCAAAATCGCGCCGCGTTTCAATTTGAAACGGCAAAGTTCCATTTCGTTCGGTGCCAACTGCATTTCGGCTGACAAATTTATTCTGACGTTGCGTTGAAGAAAATTTTCCGTCAAAGTCGGCGGCTCAAAAATCAGTTTCAACAACGCATATTCTTCCGTCGGCCAATATTCCACGCTCATCGGCTCTTGAATGAAATACAAAAAATTTTCGTGCAGAATCAAGCCGGGTTGCAAGGTGACCAAATTTTTTGTCGTCACGAAATCGCAACCGCTGACAATTCCGTCGCTGCAGTCGCGAAGATACAGCGGAAAAACATCAAAAGCGCGTTCCCGCAGGCTGCAAAGAGCTTCGGCGCGCAATATGTGGAGCCGCTCGAATTGCGGATATTTTTGCTCGTTCAAGTTCAACACTCCTAAAAAATCGCGATATTGTCGACGCGCATGGTTTCCGCAACGTCAATGATGCCGAAATGCTTATCCCAAAAAATGCGAACTTCATAGTCGAACGCCAAAAAAGTTTCGCGAATCAGTTGCCATTGTTTTTCCAATCGTTTGTTGCGGCGTTGCCCGATGTACACGTAAATTCTTTGCGGGTGCGCTCGACCTTGGTAAATAATGCAGTCTTCAAAAATTTGTTTCATGATGTGACAGAACGACCGGACGCTTGAGCCGACTTCCATCACGCGCAAAAGTTCATCTGCAACGGCAAGTTGTTTTTTGCGATTTAAATTTTCCATGCCTTCGCGAGCAACGTCGCCGAAAACTCCGCTCAAAAGTTCGCGACGAATTTGCCGCACGTAAAATTCTCGACGCGTCATGCCGTGACACAAATCGACTTCCGCCAAAATGTGGGTGAGCAAGTCAAAAAAATACGCCGTGAATTGCCGTTGCTCGACGAAAATCAAATTTAGGCAGTCGGGGTGCAACAGATATTCAAAAATTGCCGAGAAGCGCGCCAGCGGATTTATTTCAACGTCGGTCTTCTCGATGCGCCGTTGATTTATCGTCTTGAAAGATTGTTCACAGTACGGGCAAAAATTTTCGGCGGGCTTGAAAAATAATTTCTGCGACTCAATATCGTCCTCTGCCGCCCGAAGCACAATGTCCCAAATGCAATTCATTGCCGCACCAACTTTCCGACGCAACGATATTCGGGGAACAAATGTTGTATTTCCGTCACAAGAAAACTCATTATGTCGCGGTTCAGATAAAAATTTTCGTCTTTGGCGCGGAAAGAAATTTCCAATGTGCGTTCACGGTCGCCCGTGCGATATTCGTGAGCGATAAAATCTTCCATTGAATAAGTTTCGGCGTCTTTGTATTCGTCAAAAATTTTCGCGTCAACGAACTCCACAATTTCGGACGCCTTGAAAGAATTCAAAAATCTGATCATCTCGGTGCGTGTCTTGATTCTCTGCCCGAAATATTCAATCATGTTGCGCGAAAAATTTTCGTTGCGTTCATTGCCGACAAGCGGATTTTCATAGTTGACGGCTTCGGGCGCGGAAGTAAATTCATAAAACTGCCAATCAGCAGGTAAATCTTCGTCGCACATAATGTAAAAGTCGCCGTCCTGCCTCCGAATATTTCTGACGACAGTATCGGCACGGCACAAAAGATATTCACGCCCGTCGCGAAATTGTTTCTTGTACAAGTAATGCTCGAAATATTTTCTGTCGATTACGGGTTGCGGATATGAATTGCCCTTAATCGTCACTTCACGAATATTCCACAGCGGCAACGGCTTGTACAAAATTTTTTCGGCAAACTCTTCAAAATCCGTGGTGACTTCCCGCACTTCAGTTTGATCGTCCCATTCTTCAACCGCAACGACATAAACATCAACCAGCTTGAAAAGATACGCAAGATTGAGACTGCGCCACGGCAAATAATTCAAACCGGCAATCTCGTACAGTTCCTGCGCTTTTTTTATATAACGGTCGTTCGGCTTAACAATGAACTCTGCGGAAGTCCGACCAAACTCGTGCTCGATTATGCCCTTAAAACGCCGTGAGCTTTGAAATAAGCCCTTCAACGTCAGGTAATCGACTGCGAACATGCAGGTGTATAAAAAAAACGATTCGCCGTTTTTTAGGGCGTCAATCATGTCACGACTATTTACTATAGGTTTTTCCAAATCTTCGGCAAAAATCGGGAACATTTGATCATCCGTCAAATCGTATTTGTCGACGGAAACGACGCAGGTTATCAAGTCGGGCAACTGAATTGCTTTCGGAGCTTCGTCGAAAACTCGTCGCTCCAGCGCGTCATATTCGTCTTTTACGTGCCTGTACAAGTCGACCGTCAAGCTGCCGACGATTCTTTTAAACAAATCGCGATTGGCAAGATTATCCAGTTCGGGAATTCTGTCGCGAACATATTTTTCAATGTTGAAATCGCTGTCGAACAAGCCCACTATTTTTTCGCCTCCATTTCTTTTTTCAGCTTGCGCATATTTTTTTCCGTCTGCTTGTCAATTTTCGGTTGTCGAACCAACTTCAGATAATCCGAGTAGAATTTACTTTTCTGCAAGTCTTTGTCGACACCGTTGCCGTGAGCATAAGCGTCGCTCAAATGATAAAGCGCAATCGGTTCCGTGTCCGCCCGCTTGAAAAATTCCAGAGCTTTGGCGTAATCCTGTTGCAAGCCGCGTCCCGTGTAATAAGCCGTGCCGAGTATCGCCAAAGACAGCGGGTCATTTTCCGATGCGCCGAGTTGCGCCCAACGAACGACATCATCGTAATTGACGGGCACACCTTCGCCCAGTTGCGAATGAGCCGCCGCAAAGCCGTAAAATTCTTGGAGCGGAACTTTTTTCTTTTTGTGATAAGCAATCGGGATAAAATTTTCCAAAAAATTTTCGTTATCCTTGCCGACGGTCGCTTTCCATTGTGCAGCCGTTTCCGCGTTTCGTTTGACGTGTTGTCCCGTGCTGTAAGCGTAATACAAAATAATTTGCGCTTGCAAGTCGCCGTTTTGAGCCCACTGCTCCACTTGAAGGATGTTGGTTTTCCGGTGCGCTTTGAGCAATTCTTTTTCTTTTTTCTTCTGCGCTTTGCGTTCTTTCTTGGCGGTCTTTTCTTCGTCGGTGGCGGCACCGGCAACGTCGACGCTCAAAAAATTGAACACCGTAAAGAAAACCAAAATCAACGCGAAAAATTTCTTACTCATCACTTCAGCCCGTCGAAAAAATTTTTTATCCATTGTTCGTTCTCGAAATCGAAAAATTTTTCTTTGCCGATATGCAAAGTTTCTTCGTACCTGTAAACCGGCACAATCACGAATCCCCAATCTTGCGGTTCTGCCCAGATGAAAAATTTTACTTCGCGGTTGATAATCGTGTCGGTTTCGTCCTGCGGAATATTTTCGCCGTAAATTTCTTCAATCTCCTCTTGCTTCTTCGGCACGAATTCTTCAAGCACGCATTCATAAATCAGCTCTTGCCGCAAATCTTTGCTGTTGTTTTTAAGATAAACGGTCAGCGTCAAATCCTCAATCGTTCGTGAAAGTACGCCGCGTTCTTTTGATTTTGAATCGTCAATCAGCGTGACTTCTTCGCCCGTGTGAGTAAAACCGGTGAGGACGTAAGGCAGGTGCGGTCGCTGATTTTTTATGTCGATGTCCGCGTAACCGAATTTTTTATCGCGCAGATATTTCAATGCACCGTCAAGGCAAGCCATTTTCCATTCGTTTTTTTCGCTCGTTTTTTCGTCGGCGGGACGAGTTTTTATAACCTTGCCGGGGACAAATTCTTTCAGTGCCGTGCGGAACAAAATTACTTTGCAGGATTGCCCGCTTAATTTTATCAGGTTGTAATTTTCAATGTCGCCGCTCTCGTAAAGCGGATTCAAAAGTTGGCTGATCATGTTGAAGATGTCGGGATTGATAATCAGCGATATTTCAAAAAGGTTGAAGGAAATATCGGGCAAACTTTTCATCAAGTTAAGTTCGTCGCCGATTCGTAACGTGAGCCGCCATTTGTCCAGCGGAATTGTAACGACATTTTCGGTTGAGGTTTCCACACGCCGATAAATTTCCCAATTTCGACCGGGTCTGCGGTTGTTGCCTTCGACCGCCAACAAAATGCGCATCACGCCGTAGCTTTTGAAAAATTCGCGTTTGATTCTGTCCGCCAGCGAAAACAAAAAGTAATAGTTGTTGCGGACGCGAAAATATTCCGCACGAGTTCGGTTTTCCCACTCCTTGAATTTCGTCGGGATAATTTCTTCGGCAAGTCGATAAGCGTATTCAAATTCCCGATAAAGCGGCTCCGTGTCTTCGTCGTCATCATCATTGCCGAAAACGTCGACATTAAAATTTTTCATCAAAGTTTTCAATTTTGGAATGGCCGAGGCGCGGACAAAAGTTTGAGCGTCAAAAGCAATTTTTTCGCCGTAAAATTCGTGGCGGGCGCGAATTCGTCCGTCTTCGTTTTGATATTGTTCGCAAAGTGTTTCGACGATTTTCAGTTTCAGCATTTGCAAAACTCTGTAAGTCAAATTGTTGCCGCCGAAATCCGTAATACCGTTTTCGTAAGCGGTCTCAATGTCAATGTCGTAAGAAACGCGCCGATTGTCGACTTGAAAAGTGCAGGACGATACGTCCGTCGTTCCGCCGCCGCAATCGATGACCAAAGCGCGATATTTTTGCCGGTTGCGAATTTTTTTGCTCTCAATTAAATCACTGATTGTGTTGTAAAGCACGGCAACACTTTCGTCAATCATTTCTTTTTTCTCGACGACGTATTCGGGCAAGATGTCTTGAAAAAGTCGCCGAAATTTTCTTTTCTGCTTGACGGGCGCGGAAAAATGCACCGAATGAACAATGCCCTTGATGTAATTTTCCAACGAGTGTATGACGTAAATCAAAAATTCGCGCAACATGACTTTGCGACGAATGAAAATTCTGCGCCCGAGATTGTCGGTCAGCTCTTCTTCTTTGTCGTAGTCGGCAATCCATCTTTTGAGATCGTAAAAAACCGTGTAACTCTCGTCCATGTGGTCAATCAACTTCATTGCGTCATAGCCGAAAGCGTATTTCGGATTTTTGTAATCTTCCAGCGAACGAACGCCGATAACCGACGGAGTCAAACGAACTTCGTTGCCGTCATTGTCGTAAAAGACGACGTGACGAATTTTTTCGCTGAGTGGCTGAACCGCGCCGCTGTGTTCTTTGAAGTCCAAAACGCCCGCAGTCGTGCTTGCCGTCCCGAAATCAATCGCGACGGGCATTCGCAAAATTTCCGGCTCGTTGACGTGGAAATTCAAAAGTTGCAGACGATACGCGGGAATATTTTCCTGCACGAATTCGATTAGCCCGTTGTAGAAATTAAAAAATTCCTCGGAGTAGACGCGTTCCAAGAGAATCAAAAAATAATTTTTTATCCGTGATTCGCGGCAAGGAAAATTTCTGTCTTTGCGCAGGTAGAGATATTTTTTGTCGCCGATTTTTTCTTCGACGTTGAAGACGCAACACAAATTTTTTTCGCTGTCGACAATGAAAGCATTCGTGCCGCTGAGCGCAGGATTGTAAGTTATCGTGAGCTTGTCGAAAAAATCCGTTGCCAGTCCCTGCCAAACGGTTATGTTGGCGTTGAATTCAAAGCGAGCAAGTTTTTTCGGTTGAAAAGTTATCTGCGAGAAAATTTCTTCAAGCCGCTTGTAGTCGTCCGCCCGAAATTCGTTTATCAGCAAAGCGCGTTCCGCCCCGCGATATTGCAAAATCGTCTTGATTAACAAGTCCTTGTCGAGTCGATTGACGACAGCGGGAATTATTTTTTCGTGGCGTGCAATTTCTTGGAGCTGATAAACCGTCATGCGTTCCAAGTCGTGCTTATAATATCGTTTTTGTTCCATAAGGTTCGACCTACTTGACCGACGACGAAATAATTTCGTCCGTGGCAATTTCCTGCAACAAAATATCCATTTCGTCGACTTTGGATTTCATGCCCAAATCGGCGTACATTTTTTTTGCCGTGGTTGCCGCCGCTTTTGCTTCGGAATAATTTTTGTCGGCGAAAAAATCGCGAGCTTTTTGTTCCGTTGCGACAGCGTCTTTTTTCTGCTTGTCGGCTTCGGAAAATTTTTGCACGGCGATTTCGTATTTTTTTTGAACGAGTTGTACGCGTTCTTTGTCGTGCAAAGAGTCGTTGTAAATTTCAATCGCCCGCATGTAATACATTTGCGCCGCCAAAAAGTCTCCGTCATCAAAAGCCGTGTCGCCGTTCTTTTCGACTTGCGCAGCTTCTTCCTGTTGCTTTTTCTTCGTTTCGGCAGTGGTGCGTTCGTCGGAGGCTTTCTTGTCCTGAGCTTCGGAAACTTTGCCGAGTGCTTGAGAAGTCTGCATCCGAACAGCAGGATCGTCGGAAAGATTTCGGGCGTCAAGGTAAGCTTTGCGCGCTCCGTCCAAATCGCCGGCCGCCAGCAAGTCATCGCCCTGTTTCAGCGCGTCGCTCAAAGCAACTTGTTTTTTCGCATCCAATTCGTCACTTGCCGCCTTCCGCAACTGAGCGCGTTTGTCGTAAATTTTTTCCAAAGAGGCATAAGCTTTTTCGCGAGTGCCGCTGTCATGAAGTTCGCTTGCCCGTTCAATCGCTTTCGAGTATAAACCTTCCGCTTCGTCGAGATTTCCCGCCTGGAAAGAACTGTCGCCAAGTTTCATGTATTCATCCATGTTCATGCGATTTTCAATAATGTCAAGTCGCCGTTGAATGTAGTCGCGAACAGATTTGTCAATGCCGACGGAATTTTTCAGCGCGTTCCAAAAAACATCATATGCCGAGTAATAATTTCCTGCGGCAAGAAAATCATTGGCTTGAACAATGTAGTCGAGCATAATCAAATTGTTGCTCAAGTCGATTTCGTCATCTTTGATGCGCAAGTCCTTCGCCATTTTTAAAGCAGCTTGACAACTTTCTTGTGCCCGCTTGAAATTTTCCACTTCAATGTATCTGACCATTTCAAATTTGTCTTTTTCGAGAGTTTCAATTTTGCTTTGACGAATCGAATGGAAAATGTAAATGATGATTCCGATTATAATCAGCACGACGACGCCGCCGAGCGCAATTTTTATGTACAGCAGGCGTTTTCGTTCGCGTTCGGGGTCGCGGTAAATTTTGTTGACGAAAATCGCGGCGGCCGTGTAACTTTTTAAATTCTTCGGCTGACGGGAAAGCAGTACATCTTCAAGCGCGTCAATCGAAACTTTTGGGTCGTCGGTCGCATCTTCAATTATCTCGTCAATTTCTTGCCCGTCGACATTTTCCCACAGCCCTTGCGAATACAGCAAAATTATATCCGAGTCTTCAAGTTTTTGAAGTTTGGAAACGAACGGATGAAAAAAATCTTTCTTACCCAAGTAAGCGTACAGGTTGTGCCGCTCTTCGTGCCGGTCAAGCGGAGTCAAGTCGCCTTTGTCAACCAAATCTTTTGCCAGCGACATATCGGACGAATTCAAAAAAAATCGCCCTTGCCTGTACATTCTCAAGCGAACATTGCCGGCGGAAACGTACCGAAATTTTTCGTAGTCCGTCACCACCATGATAACCGAAGCTTTTAAGCGGCGGGCGTGACTGCCCCGCAACAATCGTTCGTTTGTCTCTTTCATGTACTGCAAGAGCGTAGTTTTTGCCATCGACGATTTTTCTTCAAAGCTCAAAATCAAATGTTCGACGACTTCTTTTGCGGCCTGCGACGTTTCAAAATCCGTTATGCCCGACGCCAAAACATAGCAAGCAAAATCGTCAAACTCGACGAACGCAAAATAATCGTTGTTGGCGAGTTCGGCTCCGGCTTCCGATACAAACGCCGTCTTGAAAATACTGTTGGACTTTCTCATTGCACAGCCTCACGATTGCCGACAAATTAAAATCGTGGCGTTGGCTTTGTCGACCATTGGGGATTTATCAACGTGATTTATTACCGTCTCCGCCAAAATCTGCGGCGATTCGGATTGATCCAGAATTTCTTCGATTTCTTTCCAGCGCAAAGTATTGAGGACGCCTTCGCTCATCACGACAACCAAATCACCCGGTCGAAGGCTCAGTGGTTTGCTGAAAAGTTCAATCTCCTCGAAAGAATCTTGCCCGATAACATTGTACCGCCGTTGTTTGTCCAAAAGTTCGAGCGTTTGTTGTTTGGAAATGCGCCCTTCTTCGTAGCGGTGTCGTGCAAGTACGTCAATGGTTTGCCCTTCGGAAACGGGAATTAAATCGCCGTTTCTGAAAACTGCAACGCGACAATTCCCGACCAGCATATAAAAAAATTGCGATTCGGCAATTACGACTGCGGCAACGGAAGTTTCGCCTTGACGTTCTTCCAACGTGTTCAAAATAATTTTGTTCGCGGCATTGGCGGCACGACGAAAAAAATATTGCGGCTTGTCGATTATCGCTTTGTTGACGAATAAATTTCGAAAAGTGTCGACAGTGAGTTTCGCGGCAATATCTCCGTGTTGCCCGATTCCGTCTGCCAACAAAATCAACAACGCGCCTTCAAGTTCTTTCACGCCGAAATAATCTTGCTGAACGGCACGTGTTCCGAAAGATGACGCCGCACCGAGTTTGCAGTTTGAGCGAAGCAACGGCACACCTTGACGATATTTTTCGCGACGACGCAAGACGAACAAAATTATCAGGCACAAAAAAAGCGCGGCTGGAATTGCAATGTCCGCCATCACTTGATTTCCTTACCAAACTGCATGTGAGTTTTGTCGTCGCCGTCGGGCAAATTTTCCCAACGAAAATGTTCGCCGCAAAACGGGATAAACAAAAATTTACTGTCGCCCATTTCGATAACGTCGTAAACACTCAAAACCATTGGCGTGTACAAAGCCGCGTCGTTGTGATAAACAATGCCGTTCGAGTCGCCGGGCAACAAAACCGTTTCGTGGCGTTTGGAGTCGTAAACCAAAACGGCGTGATTTCGTCTGGAAATTTTGTTGTCGCCGAGAATTTGAATGTCCATGTCGTCGGCGCGCCCGACAAAATTTTTGCCTTCGTGGATTTTGTAGTCCTTGCCCTTGCGCGGTCCTTGAATGCAGACAATCCAGCCGCAAACGAGACGAATTTCGCTCATCAAAAGTTCGGTAATTGCGTCGTCGTCACTTTTCGGCGCGGTTTGTTTTTCTTGCACGGCAGTTTCCAAGTTGCAATATGGGCAAATCGTTCCGTAACGCCGCGAACTGAAAAGATGTCCGTTTTGGCAACGAATCAGACCGTTCATCAAAATTCCTTCTTTGGTTCAATGTAGTTTCAGTTGACACAGACCGATAAAAATTATGTCGCCCAAATCCAACTTGCAAGGTTGCGAGGCACTCAACTTGTAAATTTCTTTGTCCGAAAATTTTTTGATTGAAATGCCGTTTTCGCTGTCCAAATCTTCGACGTACCAATTTCCGCCCGCAAAATTTAAAGCGGCGTGCTCCACGTCAACCATTGAGGCGTAAGCCGTCCAACCCAAATCAATGTCAACATGATTTTCACGGATGTCTTTTCCAATGATTGCGGCGGTTTTCCCGTACAATTCCCAGGAGCGAACAATTTCGCCGTCTTTGTTGAGCAACGAAATTTGAGTAATGGCGTTCGTTTCGGCTTCGTCAAATTTTTCTTCGGACGAGCGGGCAATTAAAGCGCGATACAAAGTCCACGCGGAATGAGCGAACATGATTGCTCCGACGCCCCCCAAAAAAATTTTCAGCGGGAACGGGATTTTGCTCAGACTGATTGACAGCATAAAAAAAACGCTGATTATCCCGATTAAAGCCGTGTAAATGTTGTACCTTGACATGAAAATTTTTCCGCCTAGCGTTTTATGCCCATGAATTTTTCAAAAAAGTCAGTGGTGTCGAGCGGATTTTTCTTCCGTGTGGTTTTGGCGAAAGTGTTTAATTTGTCTTCGTTCGTGACAGTTTTGGTTTTCGGGTCGAAGCCGAAAAAAGATTCAAAAGCATTGTTGATGTTACCGAAGTCGACCTGCGACGAATTTTGAGCGGAACTTTCGGCAGAGTTTCTTTGCGAAGTTTGAGTTTTGCCTGCAGTTGTTCGTCTTGAGCGAGCAGATTGTGCGGATTCAGCGTCCAATTTTTTGTTGTAGTCGATTCGCGAAACTTCGTCCGAGAGAACGGAATAGGCAACGTTAATTTCCGTCATCTTTTTTTCGGCAACTTCGGGGTTGTCGCGATTCAAATCGGGATGCCATTTTCGCGCCAACGCACGGTAAGCCTTTTTCAATTCTTGGGCGGTTGCATTTCTATCGACGCCGAGAATTTCATAATACGTCATAAATTTTCTCCGTGTCGGTCAAAAAACAGGGGACGATTGACGAACAAAATCAACTGTCCCCTTGCCGAATTTTTATTCCGAAAATCCGCCGGTGACTTTGACATCGGTCAATTTATTTTTCATCTGTTTGATTTTGAGCGTGAACTCTCCGACACCTTCGGAATTTGCGAAGGTTTCAAAGTAGTCGACGATAAAAGCGTTGGGCAGTTCGTATTGCCGCGTGACGATACCGCCGCTTTTGACTTTCACGGTGACGCCGCGATAAGCTTCTTTTTTCTCCGCCGGAACAATCGACCACTCCATAAGTTTCGCCGTGCTGTCGGCCGCGTTGCCTGCGCTGGCGGTATCGGGCAGGATTTTGCCTTTGACAATCATGGTGACGCCGACATCTTTTGTCCGCGCACGGCTGTCCTGCGGAATTTCGACCTTGAAAATAATTTGTCTGGTGCTTTCCTCTTCGAGTTCAATTTGGGGGTTGTCCGTACTGAAATTTAAAGCCATTTATATCACCCGATTATTCTTCAAAATTGCCTTTTAACTCGACTTTGGCGGTCAAGTCTTTCTTTTGCTTCAAGAGCAATTCAAATTCGCCGACGCCTTCTTCGTCGTTCAAATCTTCCGTGTAACCCATGACGAAGGCATTCGGAAAAGTGTACTGGCGAACAATCTGCCCGCCGCTGACGACTTGAACTTGAACGTTGCGATAACAATCCGCTTGGTCGGAAGGCATCAAAGCCCAATTTGCCAATTCGACGGTGGAATCGTCTTCTTCGGCACCGAGCGAAAAATTGATTCGACCTTTGATATTCAAAACGACGCCGAGATCTGTCGAGCGAGCATTGGAAGTGTCGGGCGTATTGGAAACGAATTCGGCACTCGTGATAATGCCTTCGTTGAACTCGACATCTTTGCCGCCCGTGATTTTAACGCGAAATCCCATGATTCATACCTCGAAAAAAATTTTTTGATCAGACGTGGCTGGCCGAAGTCGTGCGCGTCGTTTCGATTTCAAGATTTTTAATGTTGCCGTTGAAGGCGATATTCAGCGTGCAGATATTGTTCGCCTCGTCAATGGTGCAACTGAGCCCGTCACCGACACCGACAATTGCGTTGATGCTGTCGCGCTTTTCAAGCCACTTGCTCAATTGCGAATTCGGATTGCTGCTGAAGAAACGAGCGATTTTGTCTTGCTTGAAGTCGTTCGAGAAATTCTGCAAAATCCGCTGAATGTAAGTCGTGACCTGCGTTTTGTAAATGGATTCGTAAACGCCGTGATTTTCGTCGTAAAGCAAATTGCGCGACTTGTAAACCATGATGTTCGTTATCGGCAACCCGTTGTAAACCGCATTTTCCGACGAGAAGACGAAGCCGAAACATTTTTTGTTGATTTCGGCTTTAATCGGGTTGGTGAAGCCGGTAATTTCTTTTGCCAGAGTCGTGTAAACCAAAAGCGCATTGTCGCCGTCCTCAATGTCGAAGCGAACGCCGGGCAACGAGTTATCGACATTGCGACGGAAAATCATCTTGAGATATTCGGGGTCTTGATACGCAGCGACGATACCCGCCGCGACATAAGCCGCACCGATATAAATCCCGTCAATCCAAAGTTTCATGATATCCTGCTTGGCTTTGGACATTTCGGCAAGATTGTTTTCGTTGAGTGTCATCTTCGAATCAAGCACGACGCCCGATTTATCCTTCGGGATAATTGTGAAATTCGGGAAGCAGGGAATGGCAAACTCGCTGAACGCTTTGTTTGTGAGCGGAACGGTTTTGTCGATGTACCGGTCGATACCTTCGGTCGCCATTGCGTTGAAGGTATTTTTTTCGTTGGAAGAAAAGCTGAAGAAACATTGGACGCGAAAATCTTTCAGCACGTCAAGAATGCGCGTGAGAGTTTCAATGGTGTTGACGTCGGTTTCTTCCTTTTCGACGTTGCCTTTAAATCTCTGACGCGTCAATTTCGTTTGAACTTTTGCGTCAAAAGCGACGTTCGGGAAAATCGCATACCAAATCGTGTTGTCGAAATTGTTTTTACCGTTGACGGTGTTCAGGTAAGTCACGAGGCGCGTAATGTTCGGAGCTTTGGCGATCATTTCGCTTTTGACGTTCGTCACGAGCAAAATCGGTTTCATTCCGCGCAATTTCGACGGGTATTGTTCGAAGAAAAGACGCACGCCGACGATTTTTTCAATCAGCGGCTTAACCGTCTTGATGAAGTCGTCTTTTGCGGTTTTGTAAAATTGCAAGTAAGCGTTGTAGTTGTCGATTTCTTTTTCAATGTCAATTTCGCTGACCATTGTCGACGGCAACGGACAAAATGTGCGCGTAACCAAAGCTTTGACATAGTCGTTGTGATTGTCTTCGTTGAGAGCCTCGTAATCTTCGCCGATAACTTCGATAAGACCTTCGTTGATTTTGTCGTCGAGCGTGACAAGTGCAGTGGAAGTTTCCGCTTTCGGTGCCTCAATAACTTTGAGTTCGCCATCTTCGCCCATGGTGAGAACGCCCAAAGCCAACGGAGTTGCGTCCGCGCCGCCACCGCCGCTCGTCAAAAGAAGTCGCGTTTTGATATCTTCAATCGCCAGCGGAAGCATTGCCATGACGTTGTTGTAATTCGTGCTTGCTTCTTCCATCATGACGTTAAGTTTGTCGCCGATATCCAATTTCTTCGGATCTTCGTCTTCCAACTGAACGTATTGGGAATAAGTGTAGCGCAACTCTTTGCGGTTTTGCTTGATGTCCTCGATGATTTTTCGCGGCGAAATCAAATCCGTGAGATTTTCAAATTTAAAATCAACGTTCATCAAACCTTGCGAACGTTTGGCGTCAATGAGTGTCAGCAGCATTTTCAGAAAGTCATTTTGCAGATTCAAATGAATTTCGGTCAACAGGTCGTCGGGGATAGATTCCGGTTTCTTCAATGTGTACATAACTCGCTGATTATTCGCGTTGTAGAACGAATAAACGACGGGCGAAAATTTATCAATGAATTCGTCGAAACTTTTGACGCAGAGGGTTTCCAAAATTTCTTTGATTTTTTCGTCGGACAGGCTGTCCAGCCCTTTGGTGTCGCCGACCAACGTGAGCAAGTCCAATTTTTCAGGATTTATTTCCTCGAAAAGAATTGTCCCGTTCGTCTGCTTAATAATCTGTGCCATAAAACCAGCTCTCTTTCTACCGGCTCAAAACGGTTGTAAAAATTTTCTAGAGAAAATATATCAAAGTTGAGCGGTGAAGTCAATCCGCCGACATAATTATAACTGGGCTTGATTGTTCGGGGAAAACCTGGCAATTCGGATAAAAAAATTGCTTCGTTGTCTGAGGCGCGTTTTGAAGATGTTCGACGAAACTTATTCGACAAAAGCCGTCATTTTTTCAACTCGGTTGCGATTGAAACGCGAGCTGCTCCGGATTTTTTGAGCAAGTCAAGTACCGCCACGACGCTTTCATAGCGAGCGGATTTGTCGCCGCGCAGAACAAAAATTGTATCTTTATCACGTTCAATCGCCGCGTGAATATTTTCGCCGAGCTGCTGATTGGGCACGGTGTCTTTGTCAAAAAGTACGTCGCCGCTTTCGAGTACGGTTATCGGGACGACGTTCGGACGCGTTTCCTGTTTTGCGGTCGACGACTGCGGCAGGCTCACGGGCAGCGTGTTCGTCTGCACCATGTAAATCGTGCCGAGCATGAAGAAGACAAGCAAAAAAAGCATGATGTCAATCATCGGGATAATCATGACGAGCGGTTGAGTTTTTTCGCGGAAGTCACGGCGTTTCATGAGAACAGCTCCTTTGATTCGTCAACGGAAGATTTTTCGTCGTCAACGTGCTGAGGAATTTTTTGCCCGTTCAAATTGGCAAGCACGATATTTGCCGCCATATCCAGCGCGGTTAAAATTTCGTCAAGTTTTTGAGCAAAGTAAGTATGGACAAGCAGCGCGAAGATTGAAACGCACAGTCCCGTTGCCGTCGCGATTAAGGCTTCGCCGATACCGCCGGTTATCGCCAACGGCTGACCCGCTTGCAAACTGAAAATGTTAAACGAATCAATCATGCCGGAAATTGTGCCGAGCAGTCCCAAAAGCGGCGCAAGCGTCACAATCATCGAAAGATAATTCAAACGGGCGCGAAGTTTCATTGCCTCTTCGTCATAAGCGACATTAAGCGCAAGTTCAACATTTTCGCCCGCGACTGCCGCTTTGACGCCTACCGCCGCAACAAGTCCGAGGCTTGAAATTTCCCGATTGCAAAAGCTCAAAATTTCTTCCGGGCGACGCTGTGAAAAACAAATTTTCAAGGTGGACAAAAATTTTTCGCTTTCGTGTGAAGCGTAACGGTAAAATCTGAAACGTTCGATAGCAATTGCGGCAACCGCGATTGAACTGAGCAAAAGCAGATACATCACGGGACCGCCCTTAGTGAAAAATTCTGTGACATCCAAAAAAATCTCTCCACTTCCAAAAGAAAATCGATATTGGTTTAGGGTTATAGCATTGCGCTTTCAAAAATGCAAGAATGGAACGATCGTCGACGTTGCCAAATAATAAAGTCCGTCATGATTTGATGACGGACAAAAAAACTGTTCGACTTGCCGAAAAGCAATCGGAAATTTCTCCGCGAAAAAATGAATCATATTCCGACAAGCCGGTTGCTCGAAAAATTTTTGCGCCTCGAATTTACGGGGCGAATTTTTTTTCGTTGAAATTGCGGACGACAAGCGTCAGGTTTTGAATTTGTCGATAGCCTCTTGCATTTCAACAGCCAACTGCGCCAAAGCTGAAGATGCGGCGGCAATTTCTTCGTTGGAGGCCGATTGCGTTTCGGTGTCGTTGGAAATGGAATTCGTGTATTCGGAAGTTTTGCGGCTGACTTCGTCAATCGAATCGACGGCGGCGACAATTTGTGACGCGCCTTCGGAAACGGTCTTCATTGAAACGCCGATACCTGCCATTTGTTGCTTGATGTTGTCGACGCGTTGCATGATTTGTTTGAACTGTTCGCCGACCTCGTCAATGGCTGCGGTGCCTTCTTTAACGTCGCCGGTGCCGGTCTCCATTGCTTCGACGGCAAGCACGGTGTCATTTTGAATGTTCAAAATGCGTTCGCGAATTTGTTCGGCGGAAGTCTGAGATTCGGCGGCGAGTTTGCGAACTTCTTCAGCGACGACGGCGAAACCTTTACCGGCTTCACCGGCACGAGCAGCCTCGATTGCCGCATTGAGAGCGAGCAAGTTGGTTTGTTCGGCAATGGAAGAAATTGCCTCGATGATCTGCCCGATTTGTTTGGAGTTGTCGCCGAGTTGCTTGACGACTTTCGCCGACGCCATAACGCTTTTTTCGATGTTGCTCATTTTTTCAACGGCAGTTTCCATCAAGCGTGCACCGCGCTGAGCAGCTTCGGCGGTTTCGTTTGAAGTTTTGGTGACGAGCTGAGTTTTTTCGGACATGTTTTCAATGTCCTTGAAGACAATGTCGACGTTCTGTTTCGCGGAAGAAATGTCGTTGAGCTGACGGGTCATGTTGCCGCTGACTTCGGCGACGTTTTCAGAAATGTGAACGGAAGTGTCGGCGGATTGCTGAGCGTTTGCGGTGAGCTGTTCAGACGACGCGGCAACTTGATGCGACGTGTGAGACATTTTC
>JAFUYE010000043.1 GCA_017470715.1 Selenomonadaceae bacterium | reverse complement strand
TAAAAATTTCTGTCGCCGTAAAAATTTCAGTCACCGTGAAAATTTCTGTCGCCCGTGAAAATTTCTGTCGCCCGTGAAAATTTCTGTCGCCCGTAAAAATTTCTGTCGCCGTGAAAATTTCTGTCGCCGTGAAAATTTCTGTCACCGTGAAAATTTCTGTCGCCGTAAAAATTTCTGTCGCCGTGAAAATTTCTGTCGCCGTGAAAAATTTTCGGGCGTGTCCGTGAAAATTTCTTGCGCGGTACCGATAAATAATGTAGAATCACAAAAAGTTTCAAGGACAGTTTCAACGTTTCAGGGAAGGTGATTTATCATGGCGATTAATTCAATCGGCAACGGCGCATTCGGGAACAATTTCCTGTTCAACACGGCGACGAACAACAAAAAACAGGATTCGATTTCCCAACTGTGGAGCCAATACGGTTCCTATCAAAACAACGCGAACGAGGCACTTTCGGGCTTGACGGAGATCGGTACCAACGTTCGTTCGTTGCTGTCAAGTTACGACGACGCCAAAAGCGCGTTCAATTCCGAATTAAGCGAAAATATGGATGCGTTGAGCAAATCCGCCGCCAAAGTCAAAGAGTACAATTTCAGCGTGAGCAAAGACGACGCGATTACCAAAACCGATTCAACCGACGAAAACGGCAAAGTTACCACAACGACGACTTACAGCAAGGAACTGCAAGGTGCGCTTGATGCCGTGAAAGATTTGGTCAACGACTACAACAGTTCGATTAAATTTTTCAACGACAACGGCGAAGTTTCCAAACGCGTCGAAAATCTTGCAAAAAGTTTCGGCGACACGACTTATCGCGCTTCGCTTTACGAATCAGTCGGCTTGACGACAAAAAGTGACGGTTCGTTTGAGATTGACGAGGAAAAACTTGCCAATGCGATTGTCAACGACCCCGACAAAGTTTCACGCATTCTCGGCAAAGACGGGCTTGCGGGCAAAGCCGAAAGTCACGTGAGTTTCGCCAACAGCCAAAAAGATAATTTGTTCCCGTCGGCTGAAAAAATGTTCGGCAACCAGCTGAAAAACGCGGCGATTTACACCGGCTCGGCATTCCGCAACATGAGTGCTTTGAACAACACGGGCAACTTGATTAACATGATGTTCTGAAAAATTTTCGGCACGATAAATTTTCGGCAAAAAAAATTTTCCCCCGCGCAGATTTTTACGCAGGGGATTTTTGGTTGCCGAAAAATTTTTTACACCAAAAACGAACCAAACAACGTCACGAACAGCGACGCGAAACTGAAACCTTCGGGAACTTCTTCGCGGGCAACGAGCGGCACACGGGCGACCGGCTTGCCGTCATAACGCAAAACCGCTTCGCCGAGAATTTGTCCTTCGCGAATTCCTGCGTTGACGATTTTCGGCAGATCATACGTTACCTGCAAAAATTTTGAATCTTCGCCCGCCATCAACGGGAAAATCAAATTTTCGTTAAGCCCGACATGAACCGTTGCTTGCTCACCGTCACGCACGAAAACTTTTTTATCGACGCGTTCAGCATCAATCGCTTCGACCATGCGCACACGTTCAAAGCCGTAATTCAAAAGTTTTGCTGCGTCGTCAAAGCGCGTGTTCATGTCCGCCGAATTCATTATAACCGCGATTAATTCCACGTCGCCGCGTTTCGCACTTGCCGTAAGACAACCGCCCGCCGCACGAGTCCAGCCGGTTTTAATTCCGTTCGCGCCTTTGAACTTGCCCAAAAGTTCGTTCGTGTTGTTCAGTTCACTCCATTTGTCTTTCGGGTAAATCCATTTAATCGACGTGCGCCGCGTCTCGACAATCTTGCGGAAGTCGGAATTTTTCATGCAGTAAACGGCAATGCGCGCCATATCCGCCGCCGTCGAATAATGCTGCGAATTGGGCAGACCGTTCGGGTTGACGAAATTTGAATTCTTGCAACCGATTTCGCGAGCTTTTTTGTTCATCAATTCGGCAAATGATGAAACGTCGCCCGAAATTGCCTGAGCAAGCGCGACTGCCCCGCCGTTTTCGGAAACGAGCATTACCGCAGTTATCATGTCTTTTGCGGCGACAGAATCCAGCGGCTCCCAACGTAACGTATTGTCTTCGGTCATTATCGCTTCGTCGCTCAACAAAACTTCTTCAAACGGCGTGAGTTTTTCCAACGCGATTATGCACGTCAACATTTTCGTCATTGACGCGGGCGCACGTTCTTCGTTCGCGTTTTTTTCGTAAATGATTCGTCCCGTCGACGCCTCGACCAAAATCGCAGACGTTGCGGAAATTTTCGGCTCCGATTCAGCCGCCTGAACGATTGAGCTTGCAACCGTCACAATCGCGAAAATTATCGCCGTAAAAATTCGTTTCATATCATCAGCTCCGGAAAAATTTTTTGCCATTATAACACACTCGACACGCGCTGAAAATTTTTGTATCATTGGCGAAAACTTTTCGGGAGTGATTTTTTTGACCAAACGCGAAATTAATCCGTTCGATTACGCGGGCGACATTTTCAAAGCAATGCCACGCGGAATTATTTTGACGAGCGAGGCGGAAGATTGCGTCAACGCGATGACTATCGGCTGGGGCACACTTGGCATTGAGTGGGGCGTTCCGATTTTTGCCGCATATGTCCGCGAAAGTCGTTTCACCTATGAACTTTTGGAGCGCACGGGCGAATTTACTATTTGCGTTCCTTACGGCGAAAATTATTCCGCGCCGATTGTCAACAAAGCGATTGGAATTTGCGGCACGACTTCCGGACGCGACCTCGACAAATTCATCAAAGCCGGTTTGCACGCCGTTGACGCCGATTTGATTCGTCCGCCCGCGATTAAAGAATTTCCGCTTACTTTGGAATGTCGCGTTGTCTTTGAAGAAGTTCAAGCCGCGAAAAAAATTTCGTCGCGCTTCAAGAAATTTTATCCGACGGATGCCGACGGCGCACAAGATCCGCATATTGCTTATTACGGCGAAATTCTCAAAGCTTACATTATCGAAGACTGAAAAATTTTTGTCGACGTTATCGCAACAAAAAAATCCCCTGCGTAAAAATCTGCGCGGGGGCAATTTTTTTGCGTTGATAAATTTTTATACGGCGAAACTCATTGACGTTCGATAAGCCGATGCCGCGTCCAAAAATTTTTTATTCGGAGCGGAAAGTTGTTTGCGAATTTTTTCAGCCGCGTCCAAAACTGTTTCGGGTAAATCTTTGAATTCTTTGGACTTGGTAAAACGTGCCCATTCGTCTTCGAGAGCGCGAATCGTCATTAAATATTTTTCCAAAATATCTTCGTGCGTTTGATTGTCGGCGTCGGAAGATTTTTTGTTGCCGAAGTTGTCGCCGCGTTCGTCGTTTTGCGTGGCGTCGATTGCTTCGCGGGTCGCTTCGGAAACTTTGCCGGTCGCGTCTTCGCCCGTCGCCTGAATCGATTGATTGACTTCGCTTAAAGTTTGATTTTCGGTTGACGCGGTGTTGTCCGAAACATTCACGTTGCTTTGAACGTTTGTCGAAACGTCGCCCGAAACATTCATTGCGCTTTGAACGTTCGTTGAAACGTTGCCCGAAATATCCGTTGAAATGTCGCCTGAAAAATTTTCCGTGCCGGTTTGTGCAACATTTGGCGAACCACCGCCGCCGGATGAAGTTGCACCGCCGCCCGCAAGTGCCGTAAGTTCAGCCATTGCCTCCGAAGATGCTTTAATCATTGCACGGGTGACTGCCTCTTGAGCTTCCTGTTTGGACTTCGCACGTTGCAATTCGGCTTTGAGTTCTTCGCGGGCTTCGTCGGCGTGTTTTGCCTTTTTGTAAGTTTTCGGGTCGGCTTCGCGCAGAAAACCCATTTCGGCTTCGGAAAGTTTTTGTCCCGCCAAAAGTTTTTGTTTGATTCGGCGAACTTTCTGTTGCTTTGCCGCGTCGGAAGATTTTTTCGCGGACTCGGTCATCTGTTTGAAGACGGAAGTTTGATTGAGCGACAAAAAATTTCCGTTCGCGTTGGTGAGCGTCTGTCCGGTTTTGATTTTGTGTTTCGCTGCGAACTGCAAATTTTTCCGCTTGACGTAGGAGCTTAAAGTTCCGATAACAGCAAGATCCATGTGTATCGCCTCCTTGGCAAAATCTGGTTGTAAATCCTTGCGCGAATATTTTACTTGACGCGGGAAATTTTGTCGACGTTAAGTTTCAATAAATTTTGCGTATACATTTCATAACGCCTTGCAATTTCCATGCACGTGAAATAAAATTCAAGCCGCTTGAAAAAGCAATGAGTAATGAGGAATTAGGAATTAGGAATTAAATTCCCGCCGGAACCATTCCTAATTCATAATTCATAATTCATAATTCCTAATTGCATTTAAGGAGTTGTTGACTTTGATACTTGAGCGGCTGGAAAAATTGCCCGTCGGCTCGTTCCATTACAAACTTTTGGTTGTGACGGGTCTCGGTTGGCTTTTCGACTCAATGGACACGGGATTAATTTCGTTCGTGTTGCCCGTCCTCGCGAAAGAGTGGGGACTTTCACCCGAACAAGTCGGCTGGATTGGTTCAATCGGATTAATTGGCATGGCGTTGGGCGCGGTACTTGCCGGCACCGTTGCGGACAAATTCGGGCGGAAAAATGTTTTCGCGGCGACGGTAATTCTTTACAGCGTTGCAACGGGTTTGTGCGCGGTTGCGTGGAGTTACGAAAGTTTGCTGACGTTCAGATTTTTGGTCGGCTTCGGACTCGGCGGCGAACTTCCCGTTGCTGCGACGTTGATGAGCGAATACGCACCGACACACCTGCGCGGGCGATTTATCGTGTTGCTTGAAAGTTTTTGGGGACTCGGCTGGCTTGTCGCGGCGTTGATTTCGTATTTCATAATTCCCGCGTTCGGTTGGCACATTGCGTTCATAATCGGCGCGTTGCCCGCGTTGTACGTGTTCTTGATTCGTCTGCACATGCCCGAATCAATTCGCTACCTGCTGAGCAAAGGACGCATTGACGAAGCCCGCGAAATTATTTTGTCGCTTGAAAAAAAATTGGGCGTTGTGAGCAAGCCTTTCGATAAAGAATTCGTTGACGAGTCGACGCCGATTTTTAAACTCAATGTTTCGACGCTGTGGACGAAAACTTTCCGCGTGCGCACGTTGATGTTGTGGCTTGCGTGGTTCGGGATTGTTTTCAGTTACTACGGAATTTTCATGTGGCTCCCGTCAATCGTTTTCGCTCAAGGTTTCGAGGTCGTGAAAACTTTCGAGTACGTTTTGATTATGACGCTTGCGCAACTGCCCGGTTATTTCGCGGCGGCGTGGCTCGTCGACATTATCGGGCGTCGTTACACGCTGTCGAGTTTCCTGTTGCTGTCGGGAATTTGCGCATACTTTTTCGGCAACGCGTCGACGGCGGACGGAATTTTGATGTGGGGCGCGGCGATGAGTTTCTTTAACCTCGGTGCGTGGGGCGTCATTTACACTTATACACCCGAACTTTATCCGACGGCAATTCGTGCACTCGGTTCCGGTTGGGCGGCAGGTTTCGGACGAATCGGCGGAATGTTGGCTCCGATGTTGGTCGGCGTCTTGCTCGCTCACGGCTCACCGATAAATATAATTTTCGTGATGTTCGCGTCGGTCTTCGTGATAATTTCAGTCGTCGTTTTGAGTCTCGGTATCGAGAGCAAAAAGAAATCGCTTGAGGAAATTGATGCCGCGTTCAAAGTCAAAACAACTTGATTTGCCGTGAAAAATTTTTGCGAAACGGTTACGCGAATTTAATTTCTAACTCCAAATTGCAATAAAAAAATCCCTCGCCGTTTGTGACGGGGGATAATTTTTTTCAGTGAACGCGTCGGCGGTCTGCTTTGATTAAACGTTTTTCGATGAAACGCTTGTAAATCCAGTTGCCGACAAACCAGCCGCAAATTGCCGCAAGCAAACCTTGCCAGCCGTGATGATACAAGCCCCACGCGCCGAACGGCAGGAAAAATATAAACAGAAAGCCCGTCCTGCCGATTTTGTCGAAAAGTTTTTGGAGAAATTTTTTCATGTCAATCAACTCCCGTCGAAATTATCTGCGCGGATTGTCACGGAAAGTCACCGCCAAATTTCGTAATGCATACATGAAGCCCGCGCCGATAAGCCAATCGCGCCAAATTATTTCGCGGTCGGAAACTAAATCGTAAATGAAAAATGCGATAATCAGCACGCTCAACACGTGTTGAAAAGTTTTTATTTTCGGTTCGGAAATTCTTCGCCCGTTGCCGTACTTTTCAAGTGTCGAAATCAAATCGTCAACCGAAATGAAAAATGCCGCGCCCGCAATCCAGTGCCGCCAACTTTCAACGCCGTTGCCGAAAATAAAATCGAGCACGAACGCAATCAAAAAAATCATGCTCAACACGTTCCGCCAAAAAATAAAATTCATTTTGCTCAACTCCTTCGGTTTTTTTTGGTAAATTAATTAACGCCGAACTTGAGGCCGTCACGGATGACGGCCGCCCGCGGTATTTCACGTGATGTGAAATATGCGGGCACGACAACGCACGACTTCTCACACGTTCGAGCAACTTTGAGCATCGCCCCGCGAGGGGTCTTTTCTTTTTCCTACTTTTTCTTTGGACACGCGAATGTACAATCCAAGTGCAACAGATGAAAAACTCACGGTATCCTGCTAAAATGTTTGTAATTCAAAAAGGCAGGAATATACCATGAGTTACAAACATCTTAGCATAGAGGAGCGCGAAAAGCTACTGTTTCACCT
>JAFUYE010000042.1 GCA_017470715.1 Selenomonadaceae bacterium | reverse complement strand
GAGGCCGTCACGGATGACGGCCTCGCCCGCAATTGAAACAGGATGTTTCACTTGCGGGCACGAGCGGCACGCGTTGCCGATTACTTCGAACAGCGAACGAGCAGCCGCCCCGCGAGGTGCCCTTTCTTTTGCAACTTTTCTTTGGGCATGCAAAGAAAAGTTGATTCACAAACTCAAAGTTACGAACGCGCCGAATCTCGCAAAAAAATTTTCCCGCAACACTTGACGGGGCGTCAAAGGCGATATAAAGTCAAGCCGCGCATTTCATATCCGATTGACAAAAACTTTTGGAGGTATCAGCATGAAGAAAAGCGTTGAAATTCTGGGACTGCCGATTATCAGCATAACCGAAGGACGCGAACTGGGCATGAGCAAAACTTTGCTTATCGACGCGAAAAACGGTGTTGTTGCGGCGATAACGATAGAGGACGACGACTGGTATCGCGGCGTCAAGCTCATCCCCTATGAATCGGTTATCGCTATCGGCGAAGATGCGGTTACAATCACGCACAGCGACAACATTTTGAATTTGGAAGAGGCCGGCGACTACGAACGTTTCTTGAACGAAAACATTCGCGTTATCGGCACCAAAGCCATTACCAAAAGCGGACGCATTCAAGGCAAAGTCACCGAAGTTTTTATTGGCGAAGGCGGCAAAATCGTCAAAGTCGAAATCACCACGCCCGAAGGCTCAACCAACGAAGTCGGCTCCGACCAAATTTCGATTTTCGGCAAACAAGTCACGGTTGTGGACGCCGACGCGGAAAAAAAAAATAATTTCGTAACGGACACGCCCGCATTTACTCCGACTGTTGAAGCTCCGGTTGCAGAACCCGTGCAGGAAACTTGGACGCCGCCCGTCGAAGAAACGCCCGCCGAAATTCCACAGGAAACTTTTGACACGCCCGCAGGAAATTTCGACGTGACGCAGGAAACTTTCGACGCTCAAACGCAAAATTTTGACGCGCCCGCAAATTTCCCGACCGAATCTTTTGACGCGCCCGCCGAAGTTGAACAGACGAACACGGACGACATTTTCAACGAGACGCCCGAACAAGCTCAAGCGGCACTCGAAAATATGATGACGCCCGAACCGTTGCCCGAAGTTGAAGCGGAAGTCAACAACGACGATCCGTTTACACCGTTCACCGACGAACCGACTTTCGAGGCGACGGAACAACCGAATGACACGCCGACTTTGACGGACATTCCCGTCGTTGACGAAATGCCAACCTTCGACGAACAACCCGCCGAAGATAAAATCGCAGCAATGACTCAGCAGGCGGAAGAATTGAAATCCGCGTTGCAAAAAGCTATGGGCACCGACGACAAACCTAAATCTTCACGCGAAAAAGCCGTTGACGAACGCCGCCGCAGAGTTTTGCTCGGCAAACACGCAACCAAAACCATTATGGCGGACAGCGGTACAATCGTCGTCGAAGCCGGCGCGGAAGTCACCGAAGAAGTTCTGCAACGCGCACGCTTGTCGAACAAATTTATCGAACTGTCCATGAACGTTCAGTAAAAAATTTTTCTAACGGTTGGCGAAAGTTTCATGTCGCCGACCGATTTTTTTTGCGTTTTTGCAGGGGAATTCTTCAACGTGACGAAAATTTTCCGCGTCAAAAACATTTACGGAGGTGACGACATGAAAAATTTTTGACGGCGATTTTTGTCGTTGCGTTCATGATTTCGGCGTCCGTTGTCGTGGCGGCGATTCAAATTTTCAACGGCACGGGCAAATACATCATGAGCGACTTTGAAACCGAAGACATCGCCAAAAAGCGTGCAATTCAACGCGCAAGGGAAGACGCTCAAGACAAAGCCGGAGTTTACCTGACGAGCTTTTCAAAAACGGAGAACGCACGACTCACCGCTGACGAAATTTCCGCCGTCACGAATAACATCATCGACATTTCGGACGTTGAAGTTCAATCGGAGCCGTTCGAGGTCAACGGCGAGACGGGCGTTATTTGGACGGTCACGCTCAAGGCGACAATCGACCCCGACGGCATCTTTGACTTCATCAAGCGCGACGACAAGGACAAAGTCACAATCGTTCAGCAGAACAAAGACTTGCAGGACGCCATTGCCAAAAACGACGAACTTTCGGCATCTTTGACCGAGCAGTATAATCGCGCCACGTCGCAGGCAGAACGTGACCGAATTCGTGAGCAAATGAAGAAGACCGACTGCGACTTTTTGGCGAATCAAAAGAACAAAGACGGCTTGAAACTCTATTACGCCAAAGACTACGACGGCGCGATTAAACTCTTCGACGAAGCCCTCGAACTCAAACCCGATTATGCGGAGGTGTACGATAATCGCGGCACGTGTTACGCCGACTTGGGACAACATGAGCGGGCGATTGAAGACTTCGACAAAGCCATTGCGCTTAACCCGAATTTTTTGGTATACAATAATCGCGGCTGTTCTTACTTCAACCTTGAACAATACGAGCAGGCGACTCAAGACTTAGATAAGGCGATTCAGCTCATGCCGGACTTTGCGGCGTCGTACATTGTTCGCGGCTGTTCTTACTTCAAACTTGAGCAATACGAACGTGCGATTCGGGATTTCGACAAAGTACTCGAACTCAATCCCGGTCATACGACGGTTTATGCACTTCGCGGATATTGTCATCAATATCTCGGCGACGAAGCCAAAGCTCAAGCAGACTTCGCCAAAGCAAAAGAACTCGGCTACAACGGCTGAGCGTTTCGGAGCAAAAAAATAAGCCTCGATACAACGTCGGGGCTTTTAAATTTGTTTATGTAACGTTCATTTGTACTGCCGCCCAATCGTTCAAGGCGTCGAGCGCGGGTATCAGCGACAAGCCTGCCGGTGTCAACGAATATTCGACTGTCGGCGGAATTGTGTTGTACTGTCGGCGCGAAATAAGTTTGTCGCCTTCGAGTTCCTTAAGGCATTTGCTCAACATTGTCGTCGTCACGCCTTTGACGCGTCGTTGAAGTTCGTTGTAACGCAAAGTTTTATTTTCGGCGGCGGCAAGATACCAAATTATCGGCAACTTCCACTTTGAGCCCAAAATTTCCATTGCGAAAAGCAACGGACATTTGTCGTCGTATAAATTTTTGTTGACGGACGAAAAATTTTTACTCACAGAACCGCTCCTCGTCAAAAACTGCGAAAAATCTGCGCGGCGCAAAAAAATCTGACTTCTTGAATTGTGATTCGCAACGATTATAATTCGACGAAAAGTTTCTGTAAAGCCGTCGACAAATTCGTTTTGAAGGGACTTGATTGAATGCATTTCACGACGGGGATAAATCGTCCGCCTTACGAGGCGAATTCCGGATTTCTGCAAGTCACCAGCGGCTGTTCGCACAAAGCCTGCACGTTTTGCGGTTACTTCAAGGAATGCGCGTTCAAACTTTCGCCGATGAATGAAATTGCCGAGGACGTTAAAGAAATTCCGTTGTATTTCGGTGCGCCCGAAAGAATTTTTCTGCAAAGTGCCGACGCCTTCGCCGCGAGCTACGATACTTTAATGCAGACAGCGTATCTGATTCACAAGCACGTACCGAGCGTGAAGACAATCGGCGGTTATGCACGCATTGACAATTTTATCGACAAGACCGTTGACCAACTGCGCGAGCTGAAAAAAGTCGGTTACGCGAATCCTTATTTGGGCGTTGAGAGCGGTGACGACGAAATTTTATCGCGAACGCACAAAGGTTACGACGCGAAAACTGCGCGGGAACAACTTGAAAAATTGACGCAAGCCGACATGCCGATTATCGCGAACTTTTTAAACGGTTTGGGCGGCAAGAATTACGGTTTGAGTCACGCGCAAAAAACTGCGGAACTTTACGACGGGATAAATATTTCGATGATTGAAGTTTCGTCGCTGACGTTGGTACCCGGCACGAATTTATTTTACCGGCGGCAGAAAGGCAAGTTCACCGAAGCCGGCGAAGTCGAACGCCTGCGCGAAATGCAAGAATTTTTGCGGCGATTGACCAACGAAACAATTTTCCTGTCCGACCATGTGTCGATGCCGTTTTTCGTCAAAGCACCGTTGCCCGAAAAGCGCGACGAAATTATCACGGCGATTGACAAAATCATTGACGAAGTCGGCGAAGAAACTTTGCGTCGACACCGCGACAACAATCCGATTATGTAAGGAGAGATTTTATGTTGAGTTACAAGGGCACAATTTACCGCCCGCCGATTGAAGCGTACACGTTGCTTTTGCCCGTTACCGAAGGTTGCAGTCACAACCGTTGCAAATTTTGCAACATGTATCGCGACGTTAAGTTCAGAATGCTTGACTTGTCCGAAATCGACGCGTGGTTAAACGAAGTTCAACGGGTCAACGGCGACTACTGCACGGAAATCGAAAGAATTTATCTTGTCGGTGCAGATCCGTTCGCAATTTCGGCGTCGAATCTTGAGCGCGTGATAAATTTAATCCGAAAATATCTGCCGAACGTCAAAGTTGTCAGCATGTACGCGGCGATACGAAATATCATGTCGAAAACGGACGCGCAACTTGAGCGGCTGAAAAATTTGGGCGTCAACGATTTGTATGTCGGAATCGAAAGCGGACTTGACGACGTGTTGAGCTATCTGACCAAAGGCAACACGGTTGAAGATATTCGCCGCCAATGCCAACGCTTGAACGCAATCGGAATTCGGCATATGTCGTTGTTGATGACGGGTGCCGCCGGCAAAGGTCGCGGCGTCGAAAGTGCGCTTGCCACAGCCGAATTGATGAACGAAATCAAGCCCGACAAAATTTTGTTGACGACAATGTCCGCATTTCCCGACACGAAACTTGCGCAGGAAATCGACGAAGGTAAATTCACGTTGGCGGGCGAAACCGAAATTCTGACCGAAGAAAAAATTCTGCTGGAAAATCTGAACTTGCCGACGACATATTTTTGGGCGGCTCATTCGTTGGACTCGGTGCGAATCGCCGGCTACCTTGACAAAAATCGCGACGAAATGATTCACACGTTGGAAACTGCGATTGAAAACATGGACGACGAACATTTTCGCCAAACGTTTCAACGAAATCACCTGTAAAAATTTTCTGCCTCGACTGCGGTTGAGGCTTTTTTTGTTGCAGGGAATTTTATTCACGTGACGAAAATTTTCTGTGGAGGTGAATCACATGAAAAAATTTTTTCGACGAACTTTGACGGCTCTGCTGATTGTCGCGTGTGTTTTGACGACTGTCGTCTTCGCGGCGATTCAAACGTTCAACGGCACGGGCAAATACATTATGAGCGACTTTGAAACCGAAGACATCGCCAAACAGCGTGCAATTCAACGCGCAAGGGAAGACGCTCAAGACAAAGCCGGTGTTTACCTGACGAGTTTTTCCAAAACGGAGAACGCTCGGCTCACCGCTGACGAAATTTCCGCCGTCACGAACAACATTATTGACATTTCGGACGTGCAAGTTGACAGCAAACCTTTTGAGGTCGACGGCGAACCGGGCGTTATCTGGACGGTCACGCTTAAGGCGACGATTGACCCCGAAGGCATTTGGGATTTCGTCAAGCGCGACGACAAAGAAAAAGTTACAATCGTTCAACAGAACAACACTTTGCGCGAAGGTTTTGCCAAGAACGACGAACAAGTTGCCGACTTGAAGGAGCAGTACAAGCGTGCCACGTCGCAAGCCGAACGCGACCGAATCCGTCAACAGATGAAGCAAGCCGACCGCGACTTTTTGGCTAGGCAGAAGCTTGAAGAGGCTTTAAAACTTCGTTATGAAGGTTTTCGTGAGATTTTTGAAGGTCGTCCTCAAAATGTTACAAAAATTTTTGAGAACGAAATAAAGCTCTATGACGAGATTCTTGAACTCGGAGGAGAGTATTTCGAAGCATATTACAATCGCGGCACCGCTTACATCCGTTTGAATCAAAACGAGCGGGCGATTCAAGACTTCGACAAGGCGATTCAACTCAATCCGAATTATGCCGAAGCGTACAACAGTCGAGGCTACGTTTACTTGAAACAAGAGCAATACGAACGGGCGATTCAGGACTTCAACAAGGCCGTCGAACTCAATCCGAATTTGAATGATGTTTACAAACGTCGCGGAAAAGCTTATCAAATGTCGGGACAAAACGAACGGGCGATTGCCGACTTTGACAAAGCCATTGAGTTCAAGTGGAACAATGACCCGTTTCTGAAAAGTGATCGCAAAGACATTTTATCCGTGAAAGATACCGCCTTGGCAGAGTTATATTTTAATCGCGGTCTCGCTTACTCAAATTTGAAGCAGTATGAACAAGCAATTCAAGACTTTAACAAGGCCATCGAATATGGCGCAGTTAAACAAGTTGCCGAAGCGTACAGTGTTCGCGGATTTGTTTACGGCCATCTCGAACAATACGAGCGGGCGATTGCGGATTTCGACAAGGCCATTGAACTCAGGCCGAATTTTGTGGCACCATACCTCTGGCGCGGCGGGGCTTATGTCGAACTTAAGCAATACGAGCGGGCGATTCAAGACTTTGACAAGGCAATTCAGCTCAATCCGAATTTGGGCGAAGCTCTTTATTATCGCGGATTGTGCTACAAGGCGACGGGCGACACGGCAAAAGCTCAAGCCGACTTCGACAAAGCCAAAGAACTCGGCTACAACGGCTAAACGTTTCGCAGTAAAAAAAATCAGCCCTTCCGAATTCGGAGGGGCTTTTGAATTTGTACCAGAAAAAATTTTGACCGCTGAGTTAGTTCGGCAACGTCAACTTATTTTCTTGCTGAGAATTGACTTGAGAACGCGAACATCACCGTCGTCGAAGACAAAGCGAACGTTCGTGTGTGCGGGAATAATTTCTTCAATTTGTGCAAGATTAATTGCGGGAGCCTTGACGGGATCGCGCAGGACGTAATTGAACGGCTTGATTTCCTCGGTGTTGAGCCAAAAACGAATTTGCGCGCCGATAGATGAAGTGTCGCTCTTGTAAGATTTTTCGACCTTGTCAAAGCCGGAGCCGATTTCGTCACACAGCAGGTAGTTGCCGAAAATTTTATAGTTCGTGCGCGGAATGACGGCAAGAAAATCTTTGAGCGGAACTTTTTCGTCTTCGTTGAGGTAGTTGAAGTACAAGTCTTCGTAATACGGCTCGTTGTAAAATTTTCTGTCGTCCATTGCTTCAAATTCGGCGATAACGTCACCGTACCACAGATTGAAACTGCGCCCGTTGGTGTTGTAGAAATAAAATTCTTCGTGCGAATTGTCTTTGGGCTTGACCAACCAGCTCACGACGATTTCTTTTTTGTCGTCGCGGTAAGTCAAATAGTAGCTGTCGTCGATTACGAAGAACCAATCGCGAGTGTTGGTCTTCAAGTGCAGGAAGTGAATATCTTTGGCGCGATACTCGTCGAGCAACGCCTCAAATTGTTCAGAGTTCATTTAATCAACTCCTGATAGGAACTAGGAATCAGGAACTAGGAATCAGGAACTAGGAATCAGGAACTAGGAATCAGGAACTAGGAATCAGGAACTAGTAAACTAGTCCCTAGTCCCAAGTCCCCAGTTCCTAGTTCCTAATCAATCCATGTGCGAGCCGCCGTTGATGTCGATGTCTTCGCCCGTAATGTAACCGGCTTCCTTCGACGCAAGGAAAACAATCGGTCCTGCGACTTCAAAGACTTCGCCGATACGTTTCATCGGAATATCCTGCGCGAGTTTGCGGTCGTCCTCTTCGGTACCGTTCATGTTTTTGCGAATGTCGGTATTAATCGCGCCGGGGCACACGCAGTTGACGGTAATTCCGTACTCTGCGACTTCGCGGGCAAGATTTTTGCTGAAACCGAGCAATGCCGCTTTCGACGCGCTGTAATGTGCTCCGCCGAAGACACCGCCGCCGCGTTTTGCCGAAACACTCGACAAGCTGACGATACGCCCGTATTTGGCTTCCTTCATGACTTCGACGACGGCTTTGGTGATAAGGAACGTGCCGAACATGTTGACGGTGAAAACGCGTTTCATGTCGTCAAGCGTCATATCGTGCACGGTGACGCGCTGAGTAATGCCCGCGTTGTTGACAAGAACGTCGATTTTGCCGTATTTGTCTTTGACGTTTTTTACGAACTCATTAACGGATTTTTCGTCGGCAATGTTGAGGACGAAACCGTCCGCCTTGTAGCCCGCAGCTTTAATTTCGGCAACGGTGTCTTTGCAACCCTGTTCGTTCATGTCGGCGATAATGACGTTCGCGCCGGCTTCGGCGAACATGTTGGCAATTCCGCGACCGATACCGCGTTTGGAGCCGGAACCTGTGACGATGACAACCTGATCTTTGAAATCAAACATGATACTTACCTCCGTGAAATGTATTTAAAAACTTTTAGTAGCGGCAACAATCGCGTCGACGGTGATGCCGTTTTTCTCAAGCAGCCGGTGATACGGTGCCGATTCGCCGAATTTGTCTTGAATGCCGAAACGAATAACTTTGCCTTTGCCGACTTCCGCAACGACTTCGCAAACCGCCGAGCCGAGTCCGTTGAAAATGTTGTGATCTTCGACGGTGATAATCTTGCCGATGTTTTCGATGCAATCTTTGACGGCGTCAACGTCGAGCGGCTTAATCGTGTGCATGTCGACGACTTTTGCGGAAATACCTTCGGCGGCAAGTTTTTCTGCGGCTTCGAGTCCGTAACAAACCATGTCACCGTTCGCGATAATCGCAACGTCTTTGCCTTCGCGAGCAATGTGCGCTTTGCCAATCTCAAATTCGGTGTTCTCGTCGTAGATAATCGGAATTGCGTCGCGTGTGAAACGGATAAACGCGGGTCCGTCGTATTCGGCAATTTTGCGGGTGAGTTTGCGAGCCGCCCAATAATCAGCCGGCATAATGACGGTCATGTTCGGAATCGTGCGCATAACGCCCATATCCTCAATCGCCTGATGACTTGCACCGTCGTTCGCGGGAGTAACTCCGCCGTGCGAGCAGGCGATTTTGACGTTCAAACGCGGATAAGCAATTTCCTGACGAATCATTTCGCACATTCGCAGGGATCCGAAAACCGCATACGTGACGACGAACGGGATTTTTCCGCAAGTCGCCATACCTGCCGCGACGCCCGCCGCGTTTTGTTCGGCGATACCAACGTTAATGTGCTGGTCGGGATGTGCCTTCGTGAAACCGTCCGTTTTGCAGGATTTACCGATGTCCGCGTCGACGATGAAAATATTTTTGTTCTCTTCGCCGAGGACAATCATTTCTTCGCCGAAGCCGTTACGAGTTGCCTTTTTTTCCATATCGTTATGCTCCTTTCAGTCGCTTAGGAACTAGGGACTGGGGACTAGTTCCTAGTTCCTGTTTCCTGATTCCTAATTGCATTAAAATCCTTCGTCGAGGTCTTTGAGCGCGATTTCCCATTGCTCTTTGTTCGGGGCGACGCCGTGCCAGCTGCCGACGTTTTCCATGTAGGAAACGCCTTTGCCTTTGGTCGTCTGCCCGATAATGCATTTGGGCTTGTGGTCGTGACTGTGCATTTTAATCGTGTCGAGCGTGCGGACAATCTGCGCCATGTCGTTGCCGTCGATGTTGTAAATCTCAAAGCCGAACGCCTTAAATTTTTCGCCGAGGTCGAGGTTGGGCATAACTTCATCAGTCGTGCCGTCGATTTGCAAATTGTTCACGTCGACGAAGACAACCAGATTGTCGAGCTGATATTTGTTGGCAGTCGCCGCCGCTTCCCAAATTTCGCCTTCCTGACATTCGCCGTCACCGAGCACCGCGAAAACTCTTGACGGACGGTTGTCGATTTTGAGCGCGATAGCCATACCGACTGCACAGGCAAAACCTTGACCGAGCGAACCGGTCGGGATGTCGATACCGGGGCAATGCATGTTCGGATGACCTTGCAACGGCGAACCTTCTTGACGGAGCGTGTGCAAAACTTCTTCGGGGAAGAAACCCAAAGTTCCCAACGCGGCGTACTGAATCGGGCAGACGTGACCTTTCGACAGGACAAAGCGGTCGCGGTCGTCCCACTTCGGATTTTTCGGGTCGACGTTCATTTCGCGGAAGTAGCAGGCAGTGACGAAATCCGCCGCACTGAGCGAGCCGCCCGGATGTCCCGATTGCGCTTCATAAACCATCGTCACGACTTTTTTGCGCAAGTCCTTCGCAATTTCTTTGAGTTCCTCGACAGATTTTCTCTTCATGATTAAACCTCCTCAAATTTTTAAACGAACAACAACGGCAGTTGCGGAATGTAAGTCACCAACATTAAGACAATCAAACACGCGATAATCAGCGGAATGACGGCGATTGAAATGTCTTTCAACGAAACGTCCGCTATGCCGCACCCGACGAACAAGTTGATTCCGACGGGCGGCGTCACCAAACCGATTGACAAGTTCAAAACCATAACCGCGCCGAAGTGAATCGGATCGATACCCAAACTCAACGCGACGGGCAGGAACAGCGGCGTGAAAATCAAGACGGCAGACGTTGCGTCCATGAAACAGCCCGCGATAAGGAAGATGATGTTCGCGATAAGCAAAAACATGATGTAATTGCCGCCCGTGATGTCAGTCAATCCGTCGCTGATTGCCAAGTCCAAACGTGCACGCGTCAAGATGTAAGCGAACAAACTTGCCGTCGCCGTGATAAACATGACAACCGCCGTCGTCGTCGTGGAGTTGACGAAAATTTCATAGAGATCTTTGAGTTTCAGCGTGCGATAGATGAAGAACCCGACGAACAAGCCGTAAACCGCAGATGCCGCCGCCGCTTCGGTCGGAGTGAAAATGCCGCCGTAAATGCCGCCGAGGATAATACCGGGCATGAGCAAACCCCAGAACGCTTCTTTGAACGACGCCCAACGTTCGGCACTCGACGCTTTCGGCAAAAGTTCAATGTCCAAATTCCGAGTTGTCCACATTGCCACAATTATCAGCGCGACGCCAATCATGACGCCGGGGACGATACCCGACAGAAACAATTTTCCGATTGAAGTATCCGCAACCGAGCCGTAGACAACGAACGTGATTGACGGCGGGATAACGATACCCGTTGCACCGGCAGCCGCCATTAACGCCGCACTAAACGCGGGCGGGTAACCGACTTTCACCATTGCGGGAATCAGAATCATGCCGAGTGCCGCAACCGTCGCGGGACCGGAACCGCTTATCGCCGCGAAGAAACATGCAACCGATACCATGACGACAATCAATCCGCCGCGCAGATGTCCGACGCAACTTTGTGCGAAGTTAATCAGCCGTTCGGAAATGCCGGCTTTTTCCATGACGTTGCCGCCGAGGATAAAAAACGGTACCGCCAACAGGACGAATTTACTTGTCGCCGAGGAAAAAATTCGCGGCAACATTGTCATAATCGTATCAAGCGGACGACCCGCGCCGTCAATCAACATACCGAAAACGCTTGAGACGCCCAGACAAATCGCTATCGGTGTGCCGACGAGCAGGAACGCCGCAAAGCTCAGGAAAATTACCGGACCGATCATTTCGCGCCGACCTCCTTGTCGCTTACCGTGTCAATCAACATGAACAAAAATTCAACCGTGATGAAAAATGCTCCCAACGGAACGAACGCGCCGAATATCCATTCGGGCCACTGCATCCCCGCCGTAACTTGCCCGTGATAAATTTGGCTCTGCACCATGCTGATTCCGTACCAGAACAGTGCCGCCGAAAAAAACGTTGCCAACGCGTAACTCATCGTTTGAATTGTCTTTTGCAAACCTTTGGGCAACAAGTCAAGTATCGCCGTGAATCCCAAATGTGCTTTTCGACGAGCCGCCGCCGCCGAACCGATTAAGCTCAACAGGACGAACAGATACGTCGTGATTTCTTCCGAAAACGAGAACGACGCGCTGAAAACGTAACGGGCAATGACGTTCGCGAAAGTCAACGTCGTCATGACGATAAGGCAAATCGCGCAGATGATGTCTTCAATTTTTCCCAACGTGTATCGCATAAAATTTGCCTCCTCACTTCATGCGGAAAGCTTTGCAAGCTTCGTCGCCGTATTTTTCCATAAGCTCTTGTCGCACGCCTTGAACTTTGTCTTGAAACGGCTTCAACTGTTCGGGACTCAACACAATAACTTCCATGCCGCCCTGCTCAAATTTTTTGCGGAGATTTTCTTCGTCGTTCTCGACAAGGTCACGTCCCCACTCGCAAGCTTCTTTGGCTTTGGCGCGGATAAGTTCCTGAGTTTTCGGCTCAAGATTCTCGAAAATTTTCGTGTTGGCGACGAACAGATAATTTTCGTAAGTGTAATTCCAAACCGTCATGTACTGCTGAATTTCGTTGACTTTGGCGGAATTTGTGACGGAAAAACCGTTTTCCTGTCCGTCAATCGTGCCCTGCTGAATCGCGGTGAAAGCTTCCGACCAGCTCATTGCGACGGGGTCGGCACCGAATGCCCGCCAGAATTTAAAATAAACCTCGCCGCCCGGCACGCGGATTTTCAGACCGGCAACGTCTTCGGGTTTGATAACCGGATGTTTGCCGTTGGTAATTTGTCTGAAACCGTTGTGCGCAGACGCGAGGAACGTCATGCCCTGTTGAGCAAGAATTTTTTTGTAATATTCGCCGCCCGTCGTGTCGATAATTTCGCGAGCTTCCTTGTAGTTGTTAAAAGTCCACGGAATCGTTGCGATTAACAAATGTTCGTCCATGACCGCCAAGACGCCCGCCGCATAAGCCGCAAGATCAACTGCACCGTCCGCAATCATTTCGATACCTTTTGAGGCATTGCCGCCCGCAAGTTGGTCGTTCGGAAACACGTCGACGGTGATGTTGCCGCCGCTTTCCTGCGCGACGAGTTCGGCGAACTTCATCGCAATTTTCGTGTCGGTCGCAATGTTCGTGCCGTTGACGCTCATGACCAGTTTGATTTTCTGGTAGTCGCCTTCCTTGCGAGTTTCCTGCGCGGTATTTTCGCCGCAACCCGTAAACGCAAGCAAACAGCACACGAGCATTACCGACGTTAAGATTTTTTTCCACATCGGCATTTTCACTTCAGCTCCTCCCCTCGAAAATAACCTGTTCGACCTTACCAACATAGGACGTTGGCTTAATTTCGTGCATGATAGCATTGACGACAATAATTTGTCAACAGTCTGCGGAAAAATTTTTTCGTGATAAGGCGACTGGGAGATTGCGGTAAATTTTCAATTCAAGGGTCTCAATCGCTTCAGAAAATAAAAAATCTCCGCCAACAATGACGATGAAAATTTTTGCTGTTATGGAACGGTCAAATTCTCGGCTGAATCGTGCCGCTTTGATACGTTTGCAAAAATTTATGTGCCGCAACATTTTCGATGACTGAAATTTTATCGCCGCGTGTTTTTGCAGGGAATTTTATTCATGTGACGAAAATTTTCCGCGTCGAAATGATTTTTTGTCGAGAGGAGGTGAATCACATGAAAAAATTTTTTCGACGGGCATTGACAGCGATTTTTGTCGTCGCGTTCATGATTTCGGCGTCTGTTGCCTGTGCTGAAGTCAAAAATTACACGGGCGTCGGCGAATATTACATGAGCGACTTTGAAACGCCCGAAATTGCCAAACAACGCGCCAAACAGCGTGCCGAACAAGACGCTTGCGAACAAGCCGGTGTTTTTGTCAAAAGCTTTTCTCGGACAAAAAATGCCAAGCTTGATGAAGACGTTATCGAAACGATGACGAGCGGAATTTTGAAAATCGTCGACGTTCAATATCACCGCGAGAATTCCGACGACACAACGCTTTTTCGGGTCACAATTCAGGCGCAAATCGACGACGCCGACATTACAAAATGGCTGAAGAAAGATTCGCAGGAAATTTCGACGTTGGTATCGCAAAATGAAGCGTTGCGCAAATCGAACGAAGAACTTGCCCGCCAAATCGAAGAACTCAAGAAAAAAATTCCTCAGGCGAAAACTGAAGCTGACAAAGAACGAATCACGCAAGAATTCGCCGCCGAGGACAAAAAATTTCTCTCGAATCAGAAAGTCGACGAAGGTAGAAAGTTTTACTATCAACAAAATTTTAACGAAGCAGAAAAACTTTTCGATGAGGCGATTAATCTTAATCCCAACAACGAAATTGCTTACAATGGACGTGGTGGAGCTTACAGTGGATTAAAAAAATATGAGCTTGCGATTCGAGATTACGATAAAGCCATTGAACTCAATCCAAATTTTGATTGGGCGTATAATAATCGCGGTATTGCTTATCTTAATTTGAAACGATACGAGCGGGCTATTCAAGACTTCGACAAATCTCTGGAGATCAATCCGAATTATGACAAGGCGTACAATAATCGCGGTATTTCTTATCTTAATTTGAAACGATTCGGGCGAGCTATTCAAGATTTCAACAAATCCATCGAACTCAATCAAACTTATGATTGGGCGTACAATAATCGTGGTTGGGCGTATTACTGCATGAAAAATTACGAAAAAGCCTTAAAAGACTTCGACAAAGCTCTCGAAATTAATCCGAATAACACATATGCGAAAAATAATCGCAAAGCCTGCTTAAGAGCACTCGGTAAGTGAAAAAATCGTTCCGAAACAAAAAACCGACGGGATTTTGTCCTGCCGGTAATTTTTTTGCGATTTTGAACTGTCGAGACGTTTTTTTTTGATTTTGAGCGGTCAATTCTTCGGCTGAATCGCGCCGCTTTGATACGCTTCCAAAAGTTTGTGCAAGCCGATAATTTCTTGTCGGATGCCTTGTCCGTGGTCTGTGTCGCCGATTGTCATGCGCCGCGACAAAATTTCCACAGTTTCCGTCGTCGACTCAATGTCTTTGTTCTCCGCAAGCGCAAGTTTCACGTCCGCAATTTTTTGGTGACGCAACAACCTCAAACCCCGTGAATTTGAAATCAAAGTGTAGCCCGAAATGCCCGTGCGTTCGTGATACGGCGTCGAAAAGCCTCCGTCAATCAACAACGCTTTGCCGCCCGCTTTAATCGGTGATTCGCCCTTGCGCACGCGAACCGGAACATGCCCGTTGACAATGTGCCCGCGTTCGGCGTCCAATCCGAATTCAATCAAAATCTTGTCGCAAATTTTTTCGTCGTCAATCAAATCGTAATACGGGTCGGCAGGCTCCTTTTGAACGGTTTTGTCGTCCGTAAATGCGCGCTCAAACGTCCGAAACTCTCTGCCGGCTATCGGCGACAAAATTCCGCACCACAGAAAATACATGAAGTCCAAATCGTTTTGTTGACGTAAAAAATATGCGCGACGGGCACGGGCGTCGACATAATCGAAATAATTTTTGCCGCTGAACGTTTTGCCGTCGAAAGTAATTTTTTTGAAGTCTCCGTCCGCATTTAAAGGCACGTTCGCATGAAAAAGCAAATTTCCGTTGTGACAAGTGTAAACTCCGCCCTTTTTGTACAGAAAATCAACGTGAGCTTGAAGTTGCGAACTCTCAAGGAAATTTTCGCGCAAATCATCGATAATTTTCCGCTCGTCGTCCGTCAAAGCGTATCGATCGCCGTTTTTGTCGATTGTCGGGAAATTTTTTCGCGTGAGAGCACAAATTTTGTCGCCGAGTGCAACAGTTGCGTCATCAAAATTGATTTTGTCGAGTAAAAGTCGATTTTCCATGTGAAATTCGGGATTTCGACGAATAAGTTGCCCTTCAAGCTTGAACATCATGATTAACATCGCAAATTCGGCGGCTCGTATCGGATTTTCGTCCGGAAACAGTTTTGACGCGAAAATTGTCAGCGGTCGCAACGAAATTCCGTATCCGCGCTCCAAAACGTCAATGTTATCGTAGTGCAACGAATTTCGCACGACGGTCGCGATACAAACTTCGCTGCCGAGTGCCGCGCCCATCCAAACCACGTCGTGATTGCCCCATTGAATGTCGACGTTCGCCGAATAATTCATCAGCAAGTTCAAAATCGCGTCGGGACGGTCTCCACGGTCAAAAAAGTCTCCGACAAGGTGCAATCGGTGAACCGCCATGTTTTTTATCAAAATCGTGAACGCGTGAATAAAATCTTCCGCGCCGCCGACTTCGACGACCGAATTTAAAAGTTTTTCGTAGTAAATTTTCTGCGCCTCGTCGGATTCGGGGTGCGTGTTGAGCATTTCCAAAATCACCGTTTCGTAACGATTCGGAATCAAATCGCGCATTTTGAACGACGGAAATTTGTAACTCATGAATTTTGCCAACTTCAAAAGCCGCGCAAGATTTTTTCGGTACCAAACTGAAGTTGCCCGCCCGCATGATTTAATCTGCGCGATTTTTTCTTTCGGATAGTAAATCAGCGTGCAAAATTCGGCAATTTCTTCGTCGCTCATGTAATCGGAAAAAATGTACTCGACTTTTTCGCGAATCACGCCCGAACAGTTGTTTAAAATGTGTTCAAACAAATCGTATTCGCCGTGCAGGTCGCTCATGAAATGTTCCGTGTCTTTCGGCAAAAACAGCCGCGATTGCAGGTAAATCAACTTTTCGTAGATTGATTCTTTCGTCGGATATTTTTCGGACAGAATTCGCATTAAACTTGCCGCAAAATCGTACTCGTTCGCCATAAAATCAACTCCTTGCCCGCAGTGTAGCAAAAATTCAACGCTCAAGCAAAATTTTCGTTGACGCCGATAAAAACTTTGCTAAAATGTTTTCGGAGATGATTTTATGGGCAGTATCCGAATTTATAATGGAATGTCGCCGCTTACGGAAGAAGAAATTGCCGAACTCGAAAGAAACAAACCAAAATCCGACGACGAAATTGATTTCAGCGACATTCCGCGCATGACAAAAGAAGAATTATCGAAATTCAGACCGTGGCGGCTCCGTCAACAAGAAAAACTGAATAAAAAAGCCAGCTGAGCAAAAAAAATCAGCCTCGAAAATGTTTCGGGGCTTTTTTGTTGACTCAAAAAATTTTTTTGATAAAATATTTTTGCCGAGGTGTATTCGATGGAAAAATTTAATCCGACATACAGTCTTGAAGAATTCAAGCATTCAGACTTTGAAATAACAAAAACTGCGCAAAGAACTGCTTTGGAATTGGAATTTGATGAAGAAGATGTGCGTAGAATTGTTTTGACTATGGAGCCACAACATTTTTATAAATCGATGACTTCATACTCCAATCACAAAATTTGGCAGGATGTTTATCATGTTCCATGTGGAAATTTGATTCTGTATGTGAAATTTACGCAGAATGTCATTTCAGAATTTACTTTGCTGTCGTTCAAAGAAAAATAGGAGTGATTTTTATGGAAAAAATCCATCCTGAAACAGGAGAAATTTTGCACCGCGATGTTCGACCATTTGAATTCACTTTCAGAGGTGAAAAAATCGTTATCGACCAGCCCGGTTGGTATCCCGCAGACAATGACAACGGAATTTTTACTCAAGAAGACATGAAAGTTGCCGGAAACGTATTGAGAGCTTTAAAAGCAAATCACGCCAAAAAGTTACAAAACATTGCCAGCTGAACAAAAAAATCGCCTCGACAGCGAATCGAGGCTTTTTTGTTGAAGCAAATAAAAATTCTGCTAAAATTTTTTGACAAAGTTTATAGGAGATGATTTTATGGAAAATGAAACTCGAATTCATCCGGAAACAGGCGAAACTTTGCACCGCGACATTCGACCGATTGAATTCAGTTACAAAGGCGAAAAAATCTTCGTTGATATGCCCGGTTGGTATCCTGACGAAGGCGACGAAGGAATTTTTACACATGACGATATGAAAGTGTCCGACCAAGCGTTAAGAATTTTAAAATCGCGTCACGAACTCAAATCAGACGAAAATAAGTTTGAACTCGGCGATTTATCCTTTGCATGAAAAAAAATCTGCCTCGACAGCTCACAATCGCAAAAAAAATTACCGACAGGACAAAATCCCGTCGGTTTTTTTGTTTTTGCAACGAAAAAACCCTCCGAATCACTCCGAAGGGCTTTTTTGTTTGCTCGTGTTTCGACTTTCACGCCGATTTTTTATCGACGCGCCGCCGAAGGGCTTTTTTTTACCGATTGTGACCGTTCGCCGCCTTTTTGTTGGTTATCTACGTTGTAGGTTAAGCAAGTCAGTAGCTTTCTGATTTGTGAAGATGCTTTCGGTGTTGGCGGTGTTCGGATTTTGTTCAAGCATATGCATCTTTTTTCCGCCCGCAATCTGTTCGAGTTGCTCATCATCGAGTTTTTCGAGTTCGTCGTTGATTTTTTTCAGATTTTCTTCGCGTTTCGCCATAATATCCGGCTCCTTTCTGTTTTCATTCCTTTATACGTCTCAAATTCCTTTTCGTTACAAGTCTAACAGAAATTTTTTACTCCGTCAACGAAAAAACCCTCCGACATCTGCCGAAGGGATTTTTTTTTGCTTTCCAATCGATTCATTTAGCGTTACGGTTTTTGCGCATATTTTCATGAAATGTATTAACTTCTTCAATGCTATTCGGAACCTTATCCTTGCTACGAATGAAATGTATTATATTATGTGCATCTTCATCTGAAATTTTATTTCCGCGCCAGTAATAATCGCCGGTATTCCACAAATTACCCCATTTTCCGGGCGAACCGTCCTCATTTACCAATGTAAGACCTGCTTTTTTAGCTAATTCCTCTGGAACACGTATAGAACCGCCCGCCACGCCGTCAAGTTCCTCGTCTCTCAACATTTCGTCCGCGAATTTGTCTTTTTCAGCCATTTTATTAACCTCCTTTCCGTTTCAATCCTTTATACGTCTCCAATTCCTTTTCGTTACAAGTCTACTTGATTTTTTTTTGCTTGTCAAGTAAAATCCTGTCGAGGTGATAATTATGACTTACGAATTCACTAACGAGAAAGTCGGCGCGATGAAACTGCAACATTTCCACAACAACACCGGCGAAACGTTTCATATCGCCGGAATCGACGCGCAACAGCCCGATGCAAACGTCATAATCGGCGGAATTAATCAGTTGCTCGGTCTCGTCAATTTTCAGGACGAATACAACCCAGAATACGCGATAAGGACGGTGAATCAGAGTGTCAACGTTCAAGATTAATGTTACCGTCGAATTGCTTTACGAAGACGGCACAACTCGCAGTTACACGTTTGAAAACGTCGAAACGGAAGCACTTGCAGCACTCAAAGCGAAAATTTTTGCCATAAACGCCAACGAAAACGACGAATACGCGAATTTCTACAAAACTTTCGTTTCAAACGACGGCGCGAAGGTTTGGCGAATTTCTTCAGCGAAATATACCGCAATCGAAGAGGAGGTGCTATATAATGGCTAAAACTGTCGTCACACTTGAAATTTCGACACTCGACAGCTCAAACAAGAAGCACAAAACGAACATCAGCTACATAAATCCGCAAGCGACGAACGAACAAATCAGAGAATTGGCGACAAAGCTCATTTCGTTCACGAACGACACATACATCGGACTTTCAAAGGTCACAAAGGAGGATATGAGCTAAATGGCGGACAAATTCAAGCAATCTCAAAGTCTTGTCATCGAAATTAAGTTTTTGGACGGCGATACGCGCACAATAACGCTCAGAAACCCGAAAAGCACCATTACGACATCCGAAATTGCGGAAATCGAAACATTTTTGGGAACGAGCAACGTTTTAATCGGCGACAGAGACAGTTCTGACTTTTCAAAGATAAAAAGAGTCGTGAAACGCGAATCATCCACGACAATTCTTGATTTGGAAAGCGATTAACCAAAAAAATCAGCCTCGACACGAAGTCGGGGCTTTTTTTATTGCAAATTGCGTTTCGCACGTCGTTTTTCGTTATCAAGCTTAACACGGCGCGCCCATTCGGAAATTCGCTTGTCGCGGTCTTCGCCGACCATCACATAATACGGATTCACCATAAATTCGGTTTGCCCGTTAATAATCGTCTCATTTACAAGCAATTCATCTTCCAAATACTTCAGAGCCGACCAAACAGTTGACCTTCGCAGTTTTAATTCAACCTCAAGGAATTTTCGCGAACATTTTAAGCCGACTGAACAATTTTCGACATCTTGCGGCTGATTGAATGCCAAATAGCAAAAAACACGCACGACAGAACACACATTATGATTTTTAATGAACTCGGAACATCTTTCAGAGCAAATGACCATAAAAATCACCTCACGAATAAAAAAATCGCTCAGATTTTAATCCGAACGAATTTTTTTGTCAAAAAATGTTTGCGAGCCGATTTTTAGTTCAAAAAACGATTTCAAACCGATTTTGAACGTTGAAACCCAAAAATTTTTGATGACTTAGTCCAATCGAACAAAATGTTCGCTGTAGCGAACCATTGATTGCTTACCAATTTTTTGACGTGCGCCAAAATGACGGGTTGAACAAAACCAGCACGGTGAAAATTTCCAGTCGGCTCAGGAACATGAACACGCACGCGCACAACTTGCTGAAACTCGGAAGCAGATTGTAACCGCTTGTCGCGCCTTCAATGCCGAAACCGGGACCGACGCTTGCCATTGTCGAGACGCTGACGCTGATTGCGTGCACGAAGTCAATTCCGTCGAACATCATCACCGCCGCGAACGAAATATCCATGATGACGACCGCGAAGAAAAATTTTGCCGCGCCGTGCACAATATCTTCGTCAATCGGGCGACCGCTCAATTTTACTTGCGAAATTAAATTCGGGTGAAGTTTTTGGCGAACAATCTGCGCGACGAACTTAAACAGCAAAATTATTCGTGCAACTTTCAAACCGCCGGCAGTTGAACCTGCACAACCGCCCAAAAACATCGTCATCATCAAAAAAACTTTCGAGATTGGCGGATAAGCGTCAAAATCATGTGCAACGAAACCCGTCGTCGAACTCAAGCTTGCAACGTGAAAAATTGCCGACCGAACAGCCGTTATCGGTGATTCGTGCATTTCCCAAATTAAATCGACGCTCACGACGAACGCCGCGACAAAAATTATCGTCAGGTACGTGCGAAATTCGGTATTTCGCCAAATAACGCCGACACCTTTGCGAAAAGCAACGACATACATCGCGAAACTGCCGCTTGCGACGACCATAAAGAACGCCATGCACCATTCGAGATAATTATTGCCGTATTCGTTGACAGTTCCGTTAAAAACGCCGAAACCGCCCGTGCCAATCGTCGTCATCGCGTGATTTATCGCCGTGAACGGGTCAAGACCGCACAAAAAGTAACAAATCGCGCAGATTGTCGTTAATGTGACGTAAACCGTGAACAAAGCCTTGGCATTATCGCGAATTCGTGGCATTTGACGATCTTTAGTCGGACCGGTAGTCTCAGCTTTCAAAATATACATGCCTCCGCGCCCGAATTGCGGCAAAATCGCCATGAAGATAACGACAATGCCCAATCCGCCGACCCAATTCGTCAATGAACGCCATAAAAGTATACTTCGCGGCAAAATTTCAACGTCATTGATAACAGTCGCGCCCGTGCCCGAAAATCCCGAAAAAGATTCGATTAAACTGTCCAAAAAGTTCAACCAACCGCCCGCGAAGTACGGAACGAGCCCCAAAAACGAAATCAACAACCATCCGAGACCGGTTATCGCAATTCCTTCGCGAATACTCACGTTATCTTTGCCTTGAAGTCCGCCGAAGCGTTCAAGTTCAAAAGTTGCCGCCAGACACAAAAAAATTGACAGCAAAAATGCCGCCGCGCCGTCAAATTCTTCGGAAATTGCCGCCAAAACGAACGGGGGCACCATTGCCGCGCCGCAAAACAACGTTAAATAGCCGAGCAAGCCCGAAACAATTCGCTTGTTCAAAAAATTCAACTCCGGTTCATCAATCACGTTAAAAACACGAAAAATTTTTTGCGACAACAAAATTATCGCCGCGAAGTCACCAATTACTTTTTTTACGCTTGAAATTTATGCTTGCGACTGCAATCAGCAACGAAAAAACTTCCAAACGCCCGACAACCAAAATTATCATGCAAAAAATCTTCCCGACGGTCGAAAGTGTCCGAAAATCTTCCGCGCCGCACAATCCGGGCAAATTTCCGACGTTTGACAGACAAGCAACGCTCATTGATACCGCCGTCGAAAATTCTTTGCCCGAAAAGCTCAAAAATCCCGCGCAGATAAACATTGTAACCATTGCGAGGAAAAAAAACGCCAAAATTCTGCCTGAAGTTTGCAACGGGACGGGAACATCGCCGATTTTTATTGCGGGCATCATTTTTGGGTGCAACATTTTGCGAATTTCGGTCGCGGTGATTTTAAACAGGATAATTACGCGCACAATTTTAAATCCGCCGGTCACCGAGCCGATACAACCGCCCGTTGCCGCCATCAAAAACACAAAAAACTTGTCGAAGTCGTCAACAACTTGATTTGTGCCGTCAAGAGTGATTCCGGTCGTCGAAACGAACGACGCGATATAAAAAAGCGTCCGTCGAAGGCTTTCTTTGTCGTCAAGTTGAAAATCGTCGACAAACATTCGCACGGACAGCAACATTAACACGAAAAAAATCGTCGCGTAAAGCATTTTTATTTCTTCGTTGGCGAAAAACAGTTTTGCGTTGGAAATTAACGTGCGTTTGAAGCGCGAAACGTAATTTTTGATTCGCGTCAAGAAAATTTTGCTGAATTCGATTCGCGGGGGCAATAACGTGTAAATTATTCGGTGATAGAGCAAAAAATTTCCGCAACCAATCAGCATGACGAAAATTGCCGCGTATTCGACGTAAATGCTTTCATATTCGGGGAAAAAATTGCCGCCGCCCGTCGAAATGCAACGCATTGCCATCAAAATCGAGTCCCAGAGGTTAAAACCCGCCAAATTGAACAGCACGACGCTTACGACCGTCAAAAATGCGTAAACTTTTATTACGCGCAGGCTCATCAGGTTCATTTGCCCGATAACCGAGCCGAAACCTTGTCCGCCTTGCAAACTCAACGAAATTCCGAAACAACCGCTCACTTCGGGCAAAACTGTCACCAACATGACCAAAAATAAAAGCGAACCGATCCACATCAGCGAACTTTGCCACAAAAATAAAATATACGGCGCGTTATCGGGCAAAATCGAAAGTCCCGCCGAAGTCAAGTTGCCCAGCGTTTCAAGTAGTGCGTTGAGCGGTGACAGCCAACCAGTCAGCACGAACGGCAACGAGCCGAAAATTGCGAGCAACGGATACATAATCAGCATTGCGGTGGCGGATTCGGCGAGCGGTGCGCGTTGAAACCTGCCGACTTTGAAGCGCGAAAAAAATATTCCGACGCCCAAAGCCGCAAGTCCGATTGCGCCGAAAAAAATCACTCCGTCGAACGCGCCGACTTCGAGCAACGAATAAATTATCGGGAGCGTTACAATCGCCGCGAACGTAAAAAGTGCTTGGCTTTGTATCCGCAAAATCATTTTGAAATTCATGACGTACCTCAAGGAACCAGGAACTGGGAACTAGGGACTAGAAAACTAATTCTCTACTAGTTCCTAGTTCCTGATTCCTAGTCCCTACAAATGAAAATGATTCATCATCTTTTGCGTCAGCGACTTCGCGTCGTCGTTTTTGTGTGACAACAAATATTCGAGCGTGTGCACGTTGAAAAATGACGTTATCGGCACGTAACGATTATACTTGCGGAAATCGCCCCACTTCATCAATTTTGCGTGCAGGCGGGAAATATCTTTCGGCGTTGCGTGGTGACTTTTTAAAATTCTGCGTAACAAAACGTCCGAACTTATCGCCGCGAAAATGTCTTCAATCAACTGCGGATTGTCTTTATCGTGTTCGTATTTTTCGATAAGCGCAACGGACGCGCTTGACATTCGCATTGATCGACGTATCGCGAAGATGAAATAAACTACCAGCGCGACAAACAGGATATCCAAAAAAATATTCATGACCGATTCTCCGTTGTTCAAAAAATTTTTTGGGTGTGATATTATCGCCGAAAAAACTTCCGTGATTAGCTTTAAGGTTATAAGCTTTAAGCTTTAAGGAAAATCATTAAACCTCAAAAGCTCAAAGCTCAAAGCTTAAAGCTCAAAGACGGGAGCAAATGAGCATTGCCGAAAAATTTTTCACACATTTTAACACAGGCAAGGAGCAAAGCAAATGAATTCACACGGAACTTTTTACGGTATCGGCGTCGGACCCGGCGACCCCGAACTTTTGACGGTCAAAGCAATCAACGCGCTGAAAAAAATCGACGTTTTAATTGCGCCCAAGACCGAAAAAAAATCCGACAGCGTGGCACTGTCGATAGCGCAACCGCATTTGAAATCGACCGCCGAAATTATTTTCCGCACGTTCCCGATGGTCAAAGATTTTGCGTCGGCAACGGAAGTTTTTGAGGCTCACCGCGACGAAATTTTAAATTTGTTGCGCGGCGGACGAAATGTCGGTTTCGCGACAATCGGCGATCCGATGTTTTACAGCACGTACATTTACATTTTCCGACTGCTTGAGACTTGCGGCGTAAAAATTGTGACGATACCGGGCGTGCCGGCGTTTTTGGCAATCGCGTCGCAAATCGGGCGTCCCGTCGCTTTCGGCAACGACATTTTGACGATAATTCCCGCGACCGCTGAAATCGACACGATAAAAAATTCTCTCGAACGCGCAGATTCAACCGTCATCATGAAAGTTTACAAAAATTTTCCCGAAATTGTTGACGAACTCACCGCCCGCGAAATGATTGACGAAGCGATTTTGGTCAGCCGCGCAGGTCTCGACGACGAAAAAATTATCACGGACGTTGCCGCGCACAAATCGGACGCGTTAAATTATTTGTCAACGATTTTGACGAGGAAAAATCATGCGTAAAAAATTTTTGTCGGCAATTTTAATCGCGGGAATGTTTTTGACGGGTTGCGGTTCCGAAAAAACTTCCGAGCCCGTCGAAGTCAATCAGCAAAAAATTTTCGCCGAAGTGACCGACGACGCGGGTAACAAAATTATTTTGCCGCAGAAACCGACGCGAATTGTCGTCACCAGCGCGGGATTTTTGGAGCCGATGCACGCTGTCGGTTGCGAAATTGTCGGGCGTCCCGATTCCAAAAATCAAATGCCCGATTGGGCGAAAAATCTGCCGAGTGTCGGGCAAGTTTACCAAATCGATAACGAACGGTTAATTTCTTGCGCGCCCGATTTGGTCGTCGTCAACAAGGGCATGAACGAAAAATTGTTGCCGTTGCTTGCCGAAAATAAAATTCCCGCGCTTGTCGTTGAGATGAAAACTTTCGACGACGTGAAACGCAGTTTGAAACTTTTCGCGACGTTGAGCGGCAACGTTGAGGCGGGCGACAAAATTATTCGCGAGATGGACAACGAAATTTCCGCCGTGCTTGACAAAGTTCCGAAAAAAAATCTGCGCGTCGCAATTCTTCACTCGACGGCACAGGGCGTGACGGTTCAGCTTGACGGCTCAATCGCGGGCTCAATCGTGAAAATGTTCGGCTGGGAAAATGTCGCCGCGGGAATGACGCCGCTTGAAAAAAATCCCGACGCCGCACCGTACAGCATGGAAACTTTGGCTCAGCAAAATCCCGAAATAATTTTCGTGACGAGCATGGGCGACGCCGACAAAATCAAGGCGAACATGTTGGCGGCAATCAGCGAAAACGACGCGTGGCAAGCAATCGGCGCGGTCAAAGAAAATCGCCTGTATTTCCTGCCGCAAGATTTATTTTTACTGTCGCCGGGGCTGAAATATCCCGAAGCCGTCAGAAAAATGGCGGAGCTGATTTATCCCGACAAATTTTGAGGAGGCGATTTTATGCCGGTTGAAAAATTCTTCGACGAATTCTTGAAACAACTTCCGACGGCAACTCCGGCAAAAATGTCCGAATTGATGGCGCGGGCGGAAATTATTTTCCGACAAGCCGGTTACCGCGACGAACTGCCCGACGACTTAAAAAATATTTTGATCTTGCGAACCGACAAAATCGGCGACATGATTTTGACTTCGGGATTTTTGCGCGAACTGCGAAAAAATTTCCCGCGTGCACAAATAACTTTGGTGACTTCGCCGACAACATTTCCGATTGTCGAATTGTGCCCTTACGTCAACGAAATTTTGACTGTCGATAAATCTTCACTCGACGAAAAAGAATTTCCCGCGATGTTGGAGCCGATTATTGAATTCTGTCGAAAAAATTTTTGGCGGAAAAGATTTTCGCACGCCTTTTTGCCGCAGTGGGACAGCAGTAATTTTTCGGACTTGCTGATTGCGTGGCTGAGCGGTGCACGCGAACGAATCGGTTACGGTCTGTGTCCCGCGATGGATTTGCTCGGAAGTCTCGATGCCGTTGTCGAAGGACGCGATACTTTTTTGCTGACGAAAAATATCATTTCGCCACGCAGTCTCGTCAGCGAAGTCGAAAAAATTTTTTACGTTTTGGAAGCCGGCGGATTTCAAATCACCGAAACACACATGGAACTTTTTTTCGGCGAAGATGATTTTGTTCGGGCGCGGAAACTTTTGCAAACTGTCCCGCCGAATTGTAAAAAAATTTTGCTCGGTATCGGTTCAAGCGGAGCCGGCAGACAATATCCCGTCGAAAAATATTTGGTCGCGTTCAAGGAATTGGCGAAAAAAAATATTGTCGTCGTCCTCGTCGGCGGGCGTGCCGAACTCAACGACGCAAAATTTCTTGAAAACAATTTGCCACACGGAAAAGTTTTAAATCTCGTCGGCAAAACAACTTTGCGCGAAACCGAAGCCGTCATTTCGCAAATTGATTTTTACGTCGGCAACGATACGGGCGTAATGCACATGGCGGCGGCGTCAAAAATTCCTTGTCTCGTGCTTTATCGCGAAGCTCAAGACAAGGAAGATCATTTACCGGGCGTGTTCAGCGAATTTCGACGTTTTCCGCCGTGGCAAACGAATTCGATTATTCTGCGTCCAGACAGTCAGCTTGAGGAATGCGCGAAGTTGCCGCCCGTTTACGGTTGGTGTCACTATTCGGAGCCGCATTGCATAACGCAAATCACGCCGCAGGAAATTATTGACGCGTTTGAAGTTTTGGAAACTCTCGCCTGACGAAAATATTTGAGCGAAAAAAATTCCCCGACAAACAATCGGGGATTTTTTTATTGAGCCGCCGCAGTTCCCGCAGTGAATCCTGTCGACCAGGCAGCTTGAAGGTTAAATCCGCCCGTGAATCCGTCAATGTCCAAAACTTCGCCGACAACGAATAAATTTTCCACGACTTTTGAACGCATCGTTTTCGGGTCAATTTCTTTCACGTCGACGCCGCCCGCCGTCACAATCGCTTCGTCAATCGGGCGCGTTTTCGTCACCGTCAACAAAAGTCCGCGCAGATTTTCGACCAGTCTCCGCCGTTCGACCGCAGTTATTTCGTCGACTCGTTTTGTTTCGTCGATAAATGCCGCGTCGAGCACCACGGGAATTAATTTCGCGGGCAAAAGTTCAATCAACGCATTTTTTATCGCCTTGCGTTTGAATTTGTCGAAGTCCCGCAGAATTCGGGCGTCGAGCTGTTCGGGCGTCAACGCGGGCTTTAAATTTATTTCCAGCTCCAAAAATTTTCCTGCGTGCAAAAGTTGTGCGGCTTGTCGGCTGAGCGTCAAAATTATCGGCCCCGAAACGCCAAAATGCGTGAATAACATTTCGCCGAATTGTTCCGCAACGGATTTTCCGTCCGCCAAAAGTTTCACGCGAACATTTTTCAGCGACAGTCCCTGCAAGTCTTTGACGAAAGTTTCTTCCGTTTCGAGCGGGACGAGTGCCGGTAAAATTTCCGTGACGTGATGACCGAGTCGCCGCGCAAATTTGAAGCCGTCGCCCGTCGAGCCGGTTGCGGGATAACTTGCGCCGCCCGTCGCCAAAATCACCGCGTCGACAGGAATAATTTTTCCGTCGACAAGAACGCCGCTGATTTTATGATTTTCGGCAAAAATATTCATGACGGGCGAATTCGTTTTGACTTCGACACCGACCAACGCCAATTTTTTTTCGAGCGCGTCAATGACTTCGTGCGCGTCGTCGCTTTCGGGAAAAATTCTGCCGCCGCGTTCGATTTTCGTTTTGACGCCGAGACTTTCAAAAAAATTTACGGTATCGACGGGCGAAAAATTTTTCAACGCGCTGAACAGAAATTTTCCGTTGCCTTGAATATTTTTGACGACTTCGGGCACGTCCGCCGTGTTCGTCAGGTTGCAACGACCTTTGCCCGTGATTGAAAGTTTTCGTCCGAGCCGATTGGTTTTTTCAAACAAGGTAACCTGCGCGCCGTTTTGAGCCGCAACAATCGCCGCCATAATTCCGGCAGCACCGCCGCCGATAACTGCAATTTTTTTCATGACATATCACCAATCAAATTTTTCAGCATGGCAACTTCTCCGAATGTCAACGCACGAAATTTCCCGACCTTCAAGCCGTCCAACGTTAAGCCCGCAAATTTTATTCGACGAAGTCTTTTCACGTCGCAACCGATTGCCGCGAACATTCGACGAACTTGCCTGTTGCGTCCTTCGTGAATCGTAATTTCAATTTGCCCGTCGTCGAGCAAAAAAATTTCTGCAGGCGCGGTCAAGCCGTCGTCAAGTTCAATTCCTATGCGAAGTTTGTCGAGTTTTTCTTCGGTGACGTTGCCCGTGATTTTAACGCGATAAGTTTTTTGAATTTCGTTGCGCGGGTGAATCAATGCGTTGGTCAATTCGCCGTCGTTCGTCAACAGCAACAGCCCTTCGGAATTCAAATCCAATCTGCCGACGGGATAAACGCGCTCCGAAAAATTTTCGCCCAAAAGTTCCAAAATGGTTTTGCGTCCGCGTTCGTCGTGAACTGTCGAGACGTAACCGCGAGGCTTGTTCAAAAGCAGATAAATTTTTTCCGTGTCGAAGCGCAAAATTTTTCCGTCGACGCGAATTTTGTTTCGTGACGGATCAGCTTTCGTGCCGAGTTCCGTAACGGTTTTTCCGTCAACGGTGACGCGTCCCGACGTGATTAAATTTTCAGCCGCACGCCGCGAACAAATTCCTGCTTGAGCAATCAGTTTCTGCAGACGTTCCAAACAACCATCTCCCTTCACCCCGGAGGGGGCGGGGGCAACGGGGGGTTATCAACCGCCGACCGCCCGCGCCGGCGTATTTCGATTTTTGACAAAAAATTCCTGCTAACCTTTCAAAAAAATTTATCGCCCGTCAAATTTCGCACGCAGTTGCCCGCAGGCAGCATTCACGTCCGCGCCCGGTTCTTTGCGAATTGTCGTGCCGATACAGTGCGTGTTCACTTTCAAAAAAATTTATCGCCCGTCAAATTTCGCACGCAGTTGACCGTAGGCAGCATTCACGTCCGCGCCCGGTTCTTTGCGAATCGTCACGCCAATACCATGCGTGTTCACTTTCAAAAAATTTATCGCCCGTCAAATTTCGCACGCAGTTGCCCGCAGGCAGCATTCACGTCCGCGCCCGGTTCTTTGCG
>JAFUYE010000041.1 GCA_017470715.1 Selenomonadaceae bacterium | reverse complement strand
TGAATTACAAACATTTTAGCAGGATACCGTGAGTTTTTCATCTGTTGCACTTGGATTGTACATTCGCGTGCCCAAAAGAAAAGTTGCAAAAGAAAACGGCACTCCTGCGGAGAGCTTGGGCGTTCGTAAATCGGAGTAATCGGCTACGTCGTGTCGTGTGTGCCCGCATATTTCGCATCACGCGAAATGCGCGGGCGGCGGCCGTCATCCTTGACGGCCGGATTTTCGTCACGCGTTTAAAAATTCTGCAGTCTGCGGGCTGTGGAAATTTTTTTTTGTGCGTTATACAATGACGTAAAAATTTTTCTGAGGACGTGAATTCATTGGCGAAACGAAAAATCAAGAAACCCGAACGGATTAAAATTTCCGCATGTTACATAGTCAAAGACGCCGAAAAAGATTTGGCGCGTTCGCTGGAAAGTTTGGCGCGATATGTTGACGAAATTATTGTTGTCGATACCGGCTCAAGCGACGGCACGATTGACGTTGCGAAAAAATTCGGAGCGAAAATTTTTCAATCGCCTTGGCAAAACGATTTCGCGACGCCGAGAAATATTGCGTTGCGTGCGGCGAATTGCGATTGGATTGTTTTCCTTGACGCGGACGAATTTTTTGTTGACGATACCGCCAAAAATCTGCGCGCTGCCGTGAAACTTGCACAAGCCGAAAATGTTCGCGGTGTCTTCGTGAAAATCGTCAACGTCGACGCGGACAACGGCAATAAAATTCAAAATACGAGTACGGTTATGCGACTGTTCGCGAATTCGGCAGGCGTTCATTACGTCGGCAAAATTCACGAACAAGTTTTTGTCGGCGACGAACTGTTGACGGATTTTATTATCGTGCCCGCCGAAATGCTCACGATTTGGCACACGGGCTATTCCGAAAAAATTTATCGCTTGAAGTTGGAACGCAACCTTGTCGCGCTTTTGGAAGAATTCGCCGTGACGGACAAGCCCGAAAGAATTTACGGCTACTTGGCGGAAACTTACAACGCTTTGGGCGACACGGTGAACGCCGAAAAATTTGCACGTGCGGACGTTGATGCGGGAAAAAATTTTTTCAGCAACTCGATTCGGATTCTGATTGAAATTTTATCGCGGGACAATTCCCGTGCCGACGAGTTTTTGAAATATCTGCGCGTGGCGGTCGAACGTTACCCGAAAACGCCCGAATTTTCCGCGAAACTTGCCGAAGAATTTGCACGACGCGGCGATTATCGTGCGGCCTTCGACGAAATGAAACGCGCTTTGACAAAGGCGGACAATTACGGCGACGAAATTGAGTCGTCAACTTTCAACGCGGCGACACGGGATTATTGCAACGGAATTTTGGCGCAGTGGTCGGAAAAAATTCAGCTCACGCCCGAAGAACGTCGCCAAAAAATTTCCGCGTTGACCGACGAATTGATTCAATGCCGCGAACTGTTTCACGACAAGGAAAAAATTTTGCTGATTGCGGAAAAAATTTTCGCGCTCAAACCGAATGAACCCGCGCCCGTCGAAAAAGTTGCGTCGCTGTATATCGATTACGAAATGTCGGACGAGGCGTCAGAAGTTTTGACGTATCTGGAAAAAAATTTCCCGCCGTCGCCGTATCGTTTGTACTTGCGGGCGTGTGCGTGTCGGCTGGCGAAAAATCTGCGCGGCTGTATCGAATTTGCTCAGCGTGCTTTGACTTCGGACGGTGCGGATTTCGTCACGCGGATGTTGATTCACAACATTTTGGGGCAGGCGTATCGTTTTGTCGGCGAATCTCAAAAGGCAGTCGAGCATTACGAAATTAACGCGAAATCGGATTTGAGCCCGCTGAAAAATTCTCCGCAACTTGAACAGGCGCGACGAATTCAGCTTGACGAGTACGACAATTTTTTGTTCAACCTGCACAACATTAACGTCACGCGGGAAAAACTTTTTGCGGAGACTTGCGGCTTCAACAAATTTTTCGCGCAGATTCCCCGTTACAAGCACGAAATTAAACGTCACGCCCGCCACAAAAAAATTCGTGTCGGATACATTTCGCCGGACGTGCGATTTCACGTCGTGGCATTTTTCAGCGCGCATTTTTTCAAGAGTTATGACCGCACGCGTTTTGAAGTTTTCGTTTACGCGAACAATCAGCCCGACAAAATCACCGAACAATTTAAAGCGAACGTTGACGGCTTCCGCGACATTTTGGACATGCCCGCCCGCGAAGTTGCCGAAAAAATTTTCCGCGACGAAATTGATATTTTAGTTGATTTGGCGGGACACACCGCGAACAATTCGCTTGAGGTTTTGGCGTACAAACCCGCGCCCGTGCAAATTTCCGGTATCGGTTATTTCGATTCGACGGGACTTGACGCGGTGGATTATTTCATCGCCGACAAGTTCACCGACCCCGAAGGTTTGAACGAAAAATTTTTCACGGAAAAAATTCTGCGCCTGCAACACAGTCATTTTTGCTACACGTGGCACGATTTCCCGTTCATGACGACGCCCGCGCCCGTTGCGAAAAAAGGTTACGTGACGTTCGGCAGTTTCAACGGCTTTGCGAAAGTCACCGACGAAATGTTAAAATTTTGGGCGAAAATTTTGGACGCCGTGCCGAATTCGCGTCTGTTGCTCAAGGGCAGAAGTTTCCGCGAAAACTGCGACGATTACGCACGACAACGATTGATTGACGCGGGAATTGATATTACGCGCACAGACTGCGAACCGGACGAAATTGATTACGTTCGCAAATATGAGCAGGTCGACATCGCGCTTGACACGTTTCCTTACCCCGGCGGCGGCACAACCTGCGACGCGCTGTATATGGGCGTTCCGGTGATAACTTTGGTCGGCGAGCGGCACAATTCGCGTTTCGGCTATTCGTTGCTTGTGAACGCGGGACTTGCTGAACTTTGCGCATTCACCGCTGATGAATACGTTCAAAAAGCCGTTGAACTTGCCCGCGACTTGCCGCGACTGCGCGAATATCATTTGACGATTCGCCGCAAATTGGAAGTTTCGCCCGTCATGAACGACGCGATTTACATGGGCGAAATTGAACTTGCTTACGAAAAAATTTTCAACGCGTGGACGAACAATCAGCCGTTGCCCGATTTTCCGCAAAATCCCGCGCAGATTACCGAAAGTCAGGCACGCGAATTTTATCAACGGGCGACGAGTTACGTTAAGTTTGAGACATCCGCAGGCAGCAAATTTCCGAGCCGATTTGATTTCAAACGCACGCTGTATTTCGCCGAGCTTGCCGAAAAATGCGACGCCGTTCGTGACGCGCAACTGTATTTGACGATTGCCGATCGACGCTTTATGACTGACGACGGCAAAGGTGCTTACGACATCATGCACACCGCCGTTGAGTATTGTTACCCGCCGAAAAATCGCGGAAAAAATTTTTCGCCGGCACTTGTCGCGGAATATCATGCGAAGTTGGCGAAATTCGCGAACCGCAACGGTCATTACGTCGAGGGCATTGAAAATTTGCAACGGGCTTTTGAACTTGCCGACACGTTGGAAAAGCAACTTGAATTTTACGACGCGATTTTGTTGAACTTGCACTTCACGGACATTTCAAGCGAGGAAATGGCGGCGTTTCATTTCGATTACCAAAATCTTTTGGACGGGATAAAATCTTTCACGACGTATCGCAAACGCGGCGGCCGAATCAAAGTCGGTTACATTTCGGGTGACTTCCGTCAACACGCAATGTTCGCTGTGACGTTCGGTTTCGTCACCTGCCACGACCGCAGTAAGTTTGAGATTTTTTGTTACAGCCGCAACAGAGTCAGCGACAAATACACGGAACTTTATCGGCGCGGAATTGAACATTTCGTTGACGTGAGCAATTTAAATTCGGAGCAGCTGGCGAAAAAAATTCACGACGACGGAATTGACATTGCTTTTGATTTGTCGGGGCACAGCAGCGACAATGCGTTGCAGGCTTTGGCGTATCGACCCGCGCCCGTGCAAATTTCGGGACTCGGTTACATGTCGACGACCGGTTCAAAGACGATTGATTATTTCGTCACGGATAAAATTGTCGACCCGCCCGGCAACGAAAAATTTTTCAGCGAAAAACTTCTGTACATGCCCGCGCAATATTCCTGTGCCCGCCGTGAAGATTTGCTCGCGTCGACAGGTGCGCCCTGCGTCAAAAACGGTTATGTGACTTTCGGGACAATTTGCCGCTACTCGAAAATCAACGACGACATTTTGACTGTTTGGCGCGAAATTCTTGCCCGCGTGCCGAATTCAAAACTTTTGATGCGTGCACAAGAATTTATCAGCAACCGTACTGTCGACGAACTTTATCAACGCATGAAGTCAATCGGCTTCGACATGGAGCAAATTATTTTCCGTCCCGCCGTGCCTGATTATTTCAACGCGATAAGCAAGCTCGACATAATTCTTGACGCTTATCCTTACGTCGGCGGCGCGACGACTTTGGACGCGTTGTATATGGGCGTGCCCGTCATAAATTTTCACGGCGAACGACGCAGTACGCGTTTCGGGCTGAGCATTTTGACGAGTATCGGGCTTGAAGATTTATCAGTTGATTCAGCGGACGAATATGTAAATCGCGCAGTCGGGCTTGCCCGCGACACGGAAACGCTTGACTTGTTGCACAAAAATTTACGGGGCATGTTCGTCAATTCGCCCGCGCTCGACCCGATGAAATATGTCCGCCTGCTCGAACAAAAATTTGAGGAACTTTTGACCGCAACCGAAAATCGGAGCCGTCACGGATAACGGGCGATGTGACGTTGCATTTAATTGACGAATGCACGAATCGAAGTCGACAAAAAATTTTTCACTAAAGTCAACGTTTCGCAACCGTCAACAAACATTCTCCGCTAAAATTGTCGAAATATTTTTTTCAACTGCAGGTTGCAACTTCCGCCGTTAATGTGTTAAAATGTGCGCGTTGATTAGGAGGGGTGCAAGCCCCGCGAATCGTTTGATAAATTTTAGGAGGTAATGCCAAATGCCATTGATTACGACCAAAGCTATGTTCCAGAAAGCTCATGAAGGCGGCTTCGCAATCGGCGCGTTCAACGTCAACAACATGGAAATCGTCCAGGGCATCACGGGTGCCGCGGCCGAACTTCAATCGCCCGTCATTCTGCAATGCTCCGCCGGCGCAAGAAAGTACGCAAACCATCAGTACCTCGTTCATCTCGTCAAAGCGGCTTTGGAAGTCAGCGACATTCCGATTGCTCTGCACCTTGATCACGGTCCCGATTTCGCAACCTGCAAATCTTGTATCGACGGCGGCTTCACTTCCGTTATGTTCGACGGCTCGCATTATCCGTTCGCCGAAAATATCGAGAAGACCAAAGAAGTTGTCGAATACGCACACGCACACGGCGTTGTTGTCGAAGCCGAACTCGGTCAGCTCGCAGGCGTTGAAGACGAAGTTTCCGTCGACGCTGACAAAGCTCACTACACCAAACCCGAAGAAGTCGTCGAATTCGTCTCCAAGACCGGTTGCGACTCGTTGGCAATCGCTATCGGCACCAGCCACGGCGCATTCAAATTCACGCCCGAACAGTGCACGCGCAACCCCGAAACCGGCGTTCTTGAACCGCCCGAACTGCGTTTTGACATTCTCGCCGAAATCGAAAAACAAATTCCCGGATTCCCGATTGTTCTTCACGGCGCGTCCTCGGTTATTCCGAAATACGTCAAAATCATCAACGAACACGGCGGCGCATTGAAAGATGCTGTCGGCATTCCCGAAAATCAGCTCCGCAAAGCCGCGAAGTCTGCTGTTTGCAAAATCAACATTGACTCCGACCTTCGTCTCGCGATGACTGCCGGTATCCGTGAACACTTCGACCAGTTCCCCGAACATTTCGACCCGCGTCAATATCTCACGCCGGCTCGCAACTACATCAAGGAACTCGTTGCTCACAAGATTAAAGAAGTTCTCGGCTCCGAAGGCACCGCAGCGGCTATCATGGAACTTGCCAACGCGAAATAATTTTTCGGATACACTGCAAGCAAAAATAAACCGTTCCTCAATTTCGGGGAGCGGTTTTTTCGTGCGTCCGATAAATCGAGCGGATTTGTGAAATTTGACTTTGTTGATTTACTTTTTCTTTGCTTGCGCGAATGTACAATCCAAGTGCAACAGATGAAAAACTCACGGTATCCTGCTAAAATGTTTGTAATTCAAAAAGGCAGGAATATACCATGAGTTACAAACATCTTAGCATAGAGGAGCGCGAAAAGCTA
>JAFUYE010000040.1 GCA_017470715.1 Selenomonadaceae bacterium | reverse complement strand
GACGTAATCGACGCAAGACTGTCGAGTTTCTTTTTGTCGGTCGAACTCATCAATCCGTTTGTCGAACTCGTAACCGTCGGCACAGAGATTTTTCCGCTTGATATGGAAATGCCACTGCCGATTTTCACGCCGCCTTTTTGGGTTGCGTTCGCTGTCGGAAGCGTGTAAGTACCACCTGCGCTTATTATCCCGCCCGAAATTGTAATTCCATCGCCTGCAGACGTAATCGACGCAAGACTGTCGAGTTTCTTTTTGTCGGTCGAACTCATCAATCCGTTTGTCGAACTCGTAACCGTCGGCACAGAGATTTTTCCGCTTGATACGGAAATGCCACTGCCGATTTTCACGCCGCCTTTTTGGGTTGCGTTCGCTGTCGGAAGCGTGTAATTGTTTGCGTTCGCGGTAATGCCGTTCAATTTGGCTTTATCACTCGCCGACATTAATCCGCTTGCAGATGTGGTTGCGTCGCTGTAAGTCGTATACGGGATTTGGTACGTATCGGTATCGCCCGCGCCGCTCGTAATTGAAAGCGTCGTGCCGTCAAGCTCAATCGTCTGAATCATATCTGCCGCAACGTCGTCAACCTTCGTGTCGAGAGCAGAAATTGAACTTGTCGCGTCCGTGGCAAAGTTTTGACGCGCAACAATTTCGCTGTTGATTTTGGTATTCAGCGCAGATTGCGAAGTTTTCAAGTTGTTGGCAAGTCGCCGGGCTCAAGATTTTTTCCGTTTGCTTCGCGAAATTAATTCATGGTTACATTCCGGCGAGCAAGTTTGAGTCTTGCGATATTTGTAAACCAAAAATTTTTTGCCGCAGATAACGCAGGTGCGCTCCTCGTAGTAAATCTTGTTCGCGTGAATGTACCGATTCCAACATTGTACGTCGCAGAAATGTTTATTTTCGAAGCGACTGCTGTGAAACTTTTCAATTTCTTTACCGCAGTAATCGCAACGGTAAGAAATTTTGTCGTGACTGTTGTGCCACGCCCGATGTTGCGCCGCCGTCATGATTTGTAAATTTTCGATGCGATTGTCGCCTTTGTCGCCGTTGCGGTGATGAATCACGTAGCCGTCGGGAATGTCGCCGTAATGAAAACGCCAAACTGCCTCGTGAAGAGAAACTGCGCGATAGAAATGTCCCTTTTTGGTTTTGGCGAAAATTTGCCCGTTGAATTTTGCGTGCGTCTCGTCGATGATTTCGATTGTCGGCGTTGCAGGTCAATTTTTTTGTCGAAATTTTTAACGTGAAGTTGCAACCGATACAATTTCAGTGTCGACGAAACGTTGAAGATTAAATCTGAAATCCATTGATGTCACCCTTTCATTGGAGCAAAATTTGTTTGTATTCCTGCGGCATTTGAGCCCACGGGACGGTTTTCATCATCTCGGCAAGGGACGCATTTGTTACACCGCCGCCACTGCCGGGTATTCCGTTGATTTTATCCGTGCGCGGGAATTGCGGAGCGGCATTAAGGTTGAATTTCGGGGCTGAATTATTCCGCGAATCGTATGCCGCCTTTGCACGTGTGAAGAAATCGCGGATAACCATGAAGTCGGACGGCGTCGAAATATTATTTTCAATGCGGTAACGGGCGTCGCTTATCGCCATCTTGTCAAGGTCGCTCTGCTGATTGAAAAAGTCATTAGCCGCGAACTGTTGAACCGCCGCGAAATTATCTGCCGCCTGTTGACGAGTGACGTAATCATTGAACGCCGAAACAGATTGATTCTGCATGTAGGCGCGACGTTGCATTTCCTGTTGCCGGTTCGCTTGCGCAGTCAAATAGTTGGCGTAAACAGCGTTCTCGGCGATTTTTTTTGCAAACTCCCACTGCTTGATTCGCGGGTCGTCATCGTCCAAATAATTCAACTCGTCGACTTGCTCATCCGAAAAGCCCGACAACTGCTTTGCGCCGAAAGTAATTGCGTCCTCGAAATTTTTAATCATGTCTTCCGTCAAGTTTTGAATCGGGGGCGCGCTTTGTTGTGCGGGCGGTTGTTGTTGCGGAGCTTGCTGATAATTCTGTTGCTGGATTTGCTGATAACTGTCCTGCGGCGGTTGTTGATAATTCTGTTGGGGTTGCGCGTTCAAACTGCCGTAACGTTCACGATAAGCCGCAAGTTCCCGCTCGAATTCGTTTTTCCGGTCAAGCGTCTCTTTGAATCGCGAATACGAAACTTTGACGTTTTCGGGGTCGTTCGCGTCAACGGGACTGCCGTCCGAATTTTTTTGCGGTTCGGAAGTTTGTGCCGCTTTTGACATGATGTTTCGCGCCACATCTTCGGAAATGCCTGCCAATTCCTGCGGTATGTCGTCCGCGAATCGTTGAAGGTCGAACATAAAAAATCCTCCGTTCATTTTATTGCGTTGTAGATTGAAACAAGCGCGTTGTAAATTTCTTCCGGTCTGTGCACGCGCTTTGAATTGATGTCGTCGATAATTTTCAAGCCGAGATTAGCCAACGCAGTTCGTAAATTTTCAACTGCCGCGTTGTGTTTTTCATCGTCGGAAAATTTTTCAGAGGCAACTTTTTCGAGAGCCGCATTTAAATTTTTCACGTCGCCGGATTCGTCTTTTTTAGCCACACTTTCACCGCCTTAAACAAAACAGACGCGAAGATTCAATTCCTCGCGCCTGCCGTTTTTCAGTTTTCAGAACATAGCATTGATGTCCGCTTCGGTCGCGATTTCGGGCGACAAAAGAATAAATTCGCCGTTCGTGTCGTCGTAAACGTAATGATCTTTACTACCGCTCTCAAGGTCGATGTAAATCTTGCCGACTTCGCCTTGAACTTCACGCGGGCAAGTGGTGTGGTTGCCGTTCGCGTCGACTTTGTCGTTATAAAATTTCGTCTTGTTGTTCAGTGTGACGACGTGAATCGCAACAACGTCCGCGCCGAAATTTGCGGGCAGTTTATTTTTCAAAATGATGCCCGTGCCGTTAAAGATTTTTTTACGGTTCAGCGTGGCGATAATACTGAATTTGAGAAAATGTTTCGGGTCACACCGGCTGTTCCGCCGCTTTTAAAGCGGCCGTCGCTCAAGACATTATTTTCACTCAGGGGCGTGTAACCGAGTGCGCCCGTGACGTTGCTTGCCGTCAAGCTGATTTCGCCGTTTTCGTCGACGGAAATGTTGTTGCCGACAGTCAACGCGTTTGTCGAAACGGTTTCCGAAAGAGTCGCAAGTTCGGCTTTTGTCGCGTAAGTCGCCGTGATTGAATTTCCGTCGGCGTCGTTGACGGCACGGTCTGCGGTCGAAACGGCACTGCTGATTTGCACGAATTGTGAACCGCTCCAGCGATATTGCGCGCCGGTATCAACGTCGATATAAATTTTCCCGCGCTCACCGTCTGCAAGTGCGGAACATTTGATATTTTTTACGCTTCGGCGCGGCAATAACGTTTGAATAATTTGGAACTTCGGCGCGTCAACTGTTCCGCCGCTTTTAAAGCGGTCGTTGCAAGCCTGCCGCGTCAATAAATTTTGCCATGATTTAATTCACCTCGAAAAATCTACAACAAATTTGTTTTGCCCGCGCTCAACCAATGCACGCGGGATTTTGATAACGTAGCTGTCCGCGTCGTCGTGCGGATGTGACGATCTCGGCTCCGGTTTCGGCGGAAACGGCTCGAAACAATCATGCGGATTCGGCGGATGATGGAGCGGCGGTGGCGGATAATGCGGCTTAACTTCGCTCGTGTCGTCGGCATTGTCGCTTGTTTCGTCCGAATCATCCGAATCGACAAACGGCAAAACTGCCAAAACGCCCGTGCCCGCGCCCGAAAGTTTTCTTGCCCAAACCGTTCGATTGACCGTCACGATTTGAAACGGTCGCAGGATAATTCCTTCGCTCTGAACGTTTTCGGTGAGTTCGATATTCGAGTCGCCGCTCAAATTTTGAAACAGCCCGTAACTCGTCGCGATTTTCCGATAGTCTCTCGTCAACGTGATTCGCATGTAAATTCCTCCTTTCTGCGTAATAAAAAAGTACCTGCGCCGTGGCAAGTACCTTTTCGCAAAACTGCTACTTTGATTATTGTAGCAGATATTTTCGGTCGTTATCGCCGTCATAAGAAAAATTTTCGCCCGAAGGCGGCGACGGAGTATTTAAACCCCGCCGCAAGGTCAATTTTCTCAGGCGACAATCCCGTTTCACCGACGAAGAATTTCACCAAACTTAAATCGCCGATGAATTTTGCCGTTGCCGACGTGCGCGAATCGTACTGCATGTATTCGGGCAAATCCTGATGACGTTGCGGAACTATCTGATGTCGTCTGAACATGTCGTAATTCGTCATGCATTCGATTATCGGTTGTATTGCCGTCGGCATAACGTCGGGCAGTGATTCGTAAGCGGGCTTCCACCAATTTTGAAATGCTTTTTTGTCGCCCGACATGCTCCGCAAAATTGATTCGGTCAAGTTCGAGAAAAATCTTAAGCCGACATCTTGTCCTTTCGGTATGCGAAGATTTTCGCCAAGGCACCAATGAGTTTGTCGCTCCCAATCGGGCAAATCGTTTTTGTACCAGTCTTCGTCGTTGTTTATCATGAAACAAAGCACTGCCGGCAAAATACTGCCAATCGCCAAACGGAACATTGCACGTTGCCACTCTTGACGTTCGGATTTATCCTTCGACAGAGCTTTTCGCGGGTCGAACGTGCGGAAGAATTTATCCCAACCTTGAATTGACGCGTTCGCAAATGCCGCCCAGCTGTTCCACGTGCGACTTGACTTGCCGTCGTTCGTAAACCGTGCAAAATTTTATTCCACATCTTTGTAACGCAGGCGGTGTACTACGTTAAAAATGGCGGCACTGCCAACTTTAAATTTTCTCGCCAACGCATTCATGCCAAATTTTGGGTCGCGAGGAATGTAATTTTCGCGAATGTAACGAACTTGTTCTGCCGTAAATTTTGCACGATGACTTTTCGTTCCGCGTTTTGGTTTGCATAGTCCGATTCGCCATGCGTGTCGTTTATTTTCGCGTGATGTCGCCCATTCAAGCTGGCTGACTCGATTGTCGGATTTTCGTCCTTTCAAGTGATTGACTTCGGGTTTGTCGTCGGGATTTGGGATAAAAGCTTGCGCAACGAGAACGTGAACAGACCAATGTCTTTTGTCGGCGTGACCTTTGCTGAGTACCACATTGCTGTAACCGCGATAAATTTTTGGGCGAAGGATATGCGCTTCTTTTCGCCACAAGCTTTTGACGCGCCCAAGATTGCTGATTTCGTACAGTCCGCCGTAACCTTCGATAGCGCACCATATTTCGTGCGGAAGATCTTCGATTGCATACCAAACTTTCGAGTCATTCATCAAAGTGTAAAAAGCCTCGTCGATTTTTGTCTGCAATTTAGCGTCTGTCGTTGTCATTGACGGCAAGCCTGCCAGAAAATTTTTTGCCTCATCTGTTGCAGTTAAAGTTTTTGTCATCAAGTGAACAATTCGCTTCAGTTCCTCAAGTTCGCCACGCAACCGTTCGTTTTCTCGCCTCGTCTTCAAGTGCGCTGACAGATTCAAGAATCATGCGGATTGTTTTGAAGTTGTCGAAGTTGACATCGGGCAAACTTGCTTTGAGTGCGTCAATCGCCGCCGCGCCTTCTTCGACCATGATTTTCGCTCTGCCCGCCATGCCGCGATAATTTCTGAGCAACACATACGGATTTTCTTCGTCGGTAAGTTTGCGGTGAAGTTCTTCTTCAAACGCGTCAACCAACTGTTTCACGGGATAAAGTTCCTCGACGAAATCCGAATATTTGTCATCAAAAAAGCCCTTAGCCTTTTCGGTCAAGGGTTTTTCGGTTTTGCCGTGCACAATCGAATCGCGTACAACTTCTTCGGGGGCACGTTTGTTCCACGCGTCAAAAATTTCCCGAACTTCCAGCAGTTTGTTGCGATAATAATCGTCGGCGTTTGTCATTGCGCGTCGAAAATTTTTGGCTTCGGCTGAATTGTCGGTTGTCGCGCCGTCAACGAACCAACGCGTCACGTAATCGCTCATTTCGGGCGACGGATTCAAATTCAAACGTTCGGCGACGCGTTTGCCGACTGCGGGCAAAATAACTTCCCAATCGTAAGCACGCGGCGAACGAATAACTTTTGCGATGTCGTCTGCAACTTCGGCGATACCTTTGGCGAAACGTCCCGTGCGAATTCGGTAACCGCTGAGCTGTTCCAAAAGTTTTCGCATGTGGTTGCGCGTTCGTTCGTTTTTGGCGGTCGTGAAAACATTTTTGATTTTGTTTTTGAGTTTGTCGAACGACGAAAGATTTTCATCAGAAGTTATCGCGCCCGAAAATCTGATGTCGTCTTTGCTTGCGTCAAAGCGTTGTGACAGCGGAATTATTTCGCCGTTATCGTCATAAGTTATCGGGGCAAGTGTTTTTCGCGCCGCGTCGTTTTGTTCGCCCGTGTATCCCAAATCGGCAAGATTCAGTTTGCCTTGTTCCCATTCCTGCGGAGCCATGTTGTTATCCGCCAAAATTTTGTCGCATTCTTCCTGCGTCAAGGCGCGATTAATTTTCAAACTGCCCGCAATTGCCCACATGCCGAGTTCGGGGTGCCCGTGTGTCATCGGATTCGTCGCGTAATAATAAAAGCCGTTCTCCGGCAGATACTGAAGATCGGCTTTCCTTGTGTTCAAACTTCCGTCTTTGTTTCGCGCTTTGGGCTGAGCTTCCGCCTCCGACGTGTAATTTTTATCGGCAGCAAGTTCGCATTCAAACACAACTTGATTGTAACGGTGGATGTTCGGATACGCGCTCGTCGTGCCGGCTTTCGGTTTAACGCCGCCTTGCGGGAAAAACGGCAATGTTCCCGCGTGCCAGCCGGGACGATAAGCCAACGCCGTGACTTTTGTCGCCTTAGTGCCTTTTGGCAGGAACCCGCGATTGATTAATTCTTGTCGTATTGCTTCGTTGGGAATTTCTACCGCCACACCTGTTTTGCCGCCTTTCGTGAAGGGATTTTGTGTGCTCGGAACATATTCCAATCCGTTTTTCGCCGTGAAGTGATAGGCGTCTTGAGCGTCAAGCCACACGCCCTACGGAAGTTTTTCCGTCCCACCGATGAAAAGCGCAGTCGGTGAGCCGTCGCCCGCAACCGTGAATACTTTGTAAACCTTGACGGTTTTTTAGGCGGAGCGGTCGTGCGAATTCTGTATGCAACCGTTTGTTCGGGTACCGCGTTATCGAATCCCGCCGCCGTTGCCGCTTGCTGAACCATGTTTTGAAGTTTCTTTTGTGCGGCTTGACGTTGCTCGTCAGTCTTCGCGTTTTGATATTCGTTGACGGCTTGCAGGTATTCTTCGTCCGTCGCGATTGTTTGTTCACTGCCGAATTGCAAGCCCGTTTGTGTTTGCGGAGAATCAACGCCGAAAGTTTTCACCAGCTCGTTGACACCTTTAATAAATGTGTCGCGCTGAGCCGTCGTCATGCCGCCTTCGGGATTTCGAAACAGTGACGCAACTTTGTCCGCCAAATATTTCAACCACGCGACAAAACGTTTCGTCAAACTCGGATTGTCGGCGGACATTTCCCGAATCAATTTGACGCGCTTTTGAACTTGCGAAAAGTTGTCGCATAAAATTTCGTCGATAACCTGTTCGTCGGTGATGTCGCGGCGGTTCGTCGAGTTTCTGTAAGCGTCGAGTTGCGCTTTGGTGAATTCGTCTTTGCCCGTGAAATAGTTCATCAATTCGCGGTGAAGTTCGGGGTTGACCGCTTCCAACAAGTGAAATTGTTCGTGCCAAAAAGTTTTGGCTGTGTTTTCGCTCGTGCGGCGGTTGAGGTAAATTTTGCCGTCGTTGAGTGCGCCTTTCAAGTCGGTGTGTGCGTCCATCCAAACGACTTCGACGCCCAGACTTTTGCCGAGTTCAAACCATTTGCGTTCGCGCCCGTTAAGTTCGTCGGGCTTGATTAACTTCGCGTTTTTGAAATGCCGTTCAAGTTCGTCGTTGCCCGCAAATTTCGTTTTGCCCAAAGAAAAAGCACCCTGTTTTTCAGAGTGCATTTTTTCTGCCATTTCGTTATAAAGCTTCAAGAAATGTTTGTAGGCTTTGATTCTTCCGCCGCTGATGTGCCTGTATATCCCGCCATAGACTCCTCGAAATTGTCTTCCAGTTCCTTTCGCGTTATTTTGGGAAATATTTGAAGTCCTATCTCCACGAATTCCGCTTTGTCCGTTGTCTCTGTCCACTTGTCGAAGAGCTTCATTTTGAATTCGTCTGTCATTGTCGAAACACCTCCGTGCGTACTCTATTCTAACGGCAAGACGGTCTTTATATTTTTCGTTATTTTGAACTTCGTTTAAATTGTAGCGCGTCAACATTTTAAGGATTGACGGCAATTTGTCTCTGGCTTCGTCACGTTTTACGGGGTCGCTCATCTCTGAAAGGTCGACGTGTTTGCCGATTTCTTTTTCGACGAGTTCCCGTGTATTTTTCATTATTTCTTCGTTCAAATATTTATCGAAAACTTTTTGGCTTACTGCGTTTTCATTATCGTCGAATTGTTGCTGATTGTCAAATGGTATTGGGGCTTCTTCGGCAATTTTTTCAGCTTGAACGGCTTCCGATGATTCGTTCGATTTGCGATTCGACGCGCTGTAAACTTTTTCGAGTGATTCACCCGTCGCCAATTCGGTCGTGTGTGTCTTCGCGTTGTATCGGAAAATTTTCTTGCCGTCACGATTGACAATGTCGCGTGCCATGCGCCCGAATTCGTTTGCCATGCGCTGAGCTTGGTCGCGGGTAAGTTTGCCTTGCGGATTTTGGAAATACTCACGGAACTTGCTCATCATGTCTTGCAACCACGCAATGACGCGTTCAATCAACGATTGGTCTTTGCGCCCGATGTCGCTCAAAAAGCCGGCGCGTTTCATCACGTCTTCGAGTTGGTCGGCGATAATTTCTTCGTCAATCTCCGCGTTCGTCTTGATGTCCGTGCGTTCCGTGTCTTCAAGATAAGTCTGTCTTTGCGCGTCGGTTATGCCTGCCGCCTTGACAAGTCGCCGATACAGTTCGGGATTGTTCGCTTTGAGCCAATGCGCCGCCTCGTGCCAGAAAACCTGAGTAAGCGGCATTTCGGAATTGACGTTGATAAAGCTGACGTTGCCGACATGTGCGCCGTGAAAATCGCTGTTCGGGTTATCGAAGAAAATTACGCAGACGCCGATGTCTTTGCCTAACCGCTGAAGGATTTTTTGTTGTTCAGTTCTCGGCTCAACAATGTTGTCACGCGAAGTATCACCGTTGCCGCGAAGTGAAGATTCTGTTTGGGAGTTTGATTTTTTCGGCGCGTATTGTAAACGGTTTTGGACAACGGCTTCGGCAAATTTTTTGGTAGTCTCGTAATCTTTGAAGTGATAGTCGTTTGTATAGCTGTTATCGATTCTGAACCGTTCTCCGCCAAATTGACGTTGTAAACGTGGTATGTAAACGACTTCTGCTCCCATTTTTAAATCGCCGAGATTGACAACGGGATATTTTTTCCCGTCCGCATAGCTTAATGTTACGTATTCATCACCGAGAAATAACCGTTCGATTGTGCGTGCGCCGGGTTTGCGCGGTTCTTCCCATCTTGGTGATAATGTTGACTTATCGACGGATTCTGTCTCCGCTTTTGCATATTGTTGATGTGCTGATTCTTGCGTCGGTGAAGTTTCAGCCTGTGTTGATTCGCCGCCGACTTCACGAACAAAAGCGTCGCGGTCTTCTGCCGATTTGAAAAGGAACGATTTACTGAACTTGCTGTAGTGACCGTTATGTTTTTTGGCAATTTGAGCCGTTTGAAGGGATTCGTCGCGTTCGATTCGGTTTTTGAGTTTCGCCTCGGCAAATTTTTCGCCGGTTTTTGTGTGCGTGAATGTT
>JAFUYE010000039.1 GCA_017470715.1 Selenomonadaceae bacterium | reverse complement strand
GGCAAAAAAGTTTTGCCGGTCTGTACTCGCGATGATGGGCGATTGATGTTGCATAACGCTATCGCAGTCGCATCAAGAACCGAAGGTTTAAACGCACATTCTTTTCGGCATACACACGCAAAAATTACAAAAAGAAACAGCCGCAATTTTTATCAAAAATCTGCAGACAAAGTGACGTTGCAGACAGATTGCAGGCATTTACAAGTTTAGGTGTTGAATTTATCAACATTTTTGGAGGGAAAATTTCTATGACAATCATTGTTACGGGCGGCGCGGGCTTTATCGGCTCAAATTTCGTTTACTATCAGCTCAAAAATCATCCCGAAGACAAAATCGTTTGCCTTGACAAACTCACTTACGCGGGCAATCTCGAAACTTTGGCGGACGCGCAAAACAATCCGAATTTTAAATTTGTGCGTGCCGACATTGCCGACCGCGAAAAAATTTATTCGCTGTTTGAAGAACTCAAACCCGACGTTGTGATAAATTTCGCGGCGGAAAGTCACGTTGATCGCTCGATTGAAGACCCCGAACTTTTTTTGCGCACGAACATTATTGGCACTTCCGTTTTGCTCGACGCCTGCAGAAAATTCGGAATCAAACGTTTCCATCAAGTTTCGACCGACGAAGTTTACGGAGACTTGCCGCTTGACCGTCCCGATTTATTTTTCACGGAGACGACGAATCTGCACACGTCCAGCCCGTATTCGGCTTCAAAAGCGTCGGCAGATTTGCTCGTTCAGGCGTATCAGCGCACGTATCAAATTCCCGCAACAATTTCCCGTTGCTCGAACAATTACGGCGCGTATCACTTCCCCGAAAAATTAATTCCGCTGATGATTATCAACGCGCTCAACGGAAAAAAATTGCCCGTTTACGGTACGGGCGAAAACGTTCGCGATTGGCTTTACGTCGAAGATCATTGCTCGGCGATTGATTTGATTGTCCGCAAAGGCACCGTCGGCGAAGTCTACAATATCGGCGGGCACAACGAACGCACGAATTTGGATGTTGTCAAAACGATTTTGCGAATCCTCGGCAAGGGTGAAGCCCTCATCGAATTCGTCACCGACCGCAAGGGGCACGACCGCCGTTACGCGATTGACCCGACGAAAATTTCAACGGAACTCGGTTGGACGCCGCAAACGAAATTCGATGACGGAATTAAGTTGACCGTTGACTGGTATCTGAACAATCGCGCTTGGTGGGAAAAAATTATCAGCGGCGAATACCAAAATTATTACGAAAAAATGTACGGTCGTCGTTGAGGAAAAATTTTTATGCCAAAGTTTGCAGAGCTTAAACGCGAATTCAAGGACGCCGGATGTTACAAAGAGAGCGAGGGCAGCAATCACGAATGGTGGTTCAGCCCGATAACCGGCGAACGTTTTCAAATGGGACGACACAATCAACAGGAAGTCCCCGCAGGAACCGAAAAAAATCTTCGCAATCAAGCAGGTGTTCCAAAAAAGCATTGAGGAGGGTTTTCTATGAAGTATGTTTATCCTGCAATTTTCCAAAAAGATAAAGAGTCGGAAGATACTTGGTGCGTTGACTTCCCCGACGTTGCGGGCGCGGCAACTTTCGGCAATTCGCTTTACGAAGCGTTGGAGATGGCTGAAGACGCGCTTGCGGGCATGTTGGTACTTTACGAAGACTTCAAGGCAGGAAAATTAGATCCGCCGATGAAAAATCGCATTGTCGAACCGACTCCGATTGACCAAGTCAAAGCCGAACCCGACGAATTTTCAACAAGCGCATTTGTCACGTTGATTAAAGTTGACACGGACGCTTACAGAAAAATGCTTGACGCGAAAAAAGTTTCTTCGTCAACAACGGTTGGAGCGGCATAAAAAAATTTGTGAGCGGTGATAGCGTGAAAAAATTTTTGCGTTCAGGTTACACGACGGGAGCTTGTGCGGCGGCGGGCGTCAAAGCTGCTTTGATTTTGCTGACGACGGGCGAAATTGTTGACGACGTGGAAATTACCGCGCTTGACGGGACTCAGCTAAAAATTCCCGTTGCCCGCGTTGAAAAAATTTCGGACGGAATTCGTGTGGAAGTTGTCAAATTTTCGGGCGACGACCCCGACATCACCAACGGCGCATCGGTCTTTACGACGGTGCGCCAAATTTTTGGTGACGAAATTATTTTCCGCGCAGGTGTCGGCGTCGGCACGATAACCAAAGCCGGAATGCAACTTCCAATCGGTGAACCCGCGATTAATCCAAAACCGCGTGAACTGATTCGCAACGTCGCGGCTCAATTCAATATCGGCGGGCTTGAAGTCGAAATTTCAATTCCTGCGGGCGTCGAACTTGCCAAAAAAACTTTGAACCCAATTTTGGGCGTCGAAGGCGGGCTGTCGATTATCGGCACGACGGGCGTGTTGCGTCCCATGAGCGAAGAGGCTTTCAAAAATTCTCTCGTGCCGCAAATCGACGTTGCAATCGCGGCGGGTTTTAACGAATTAATTTTCGTGCCCGGCAAAATCGGTGAGACAATCGCGAAAAAAATCGGCTTCCCGGACGGCGCGATAATTCAGACAAGCAATTTTATCGGCTTCATGTTGGAGGCGGCGGCTCAGCGTAATGTTGCGAAAATAATTTTGTGCGGTCATGTCGGCAAACTCGTCAAAGTTGCGGCGGGAATTTTTCACACGCACAACCGCGTTGCAGACGGACGACTTGAAACTTTGGCGGCTTATTCTGCGGCGGAAGGTTTGCCGTCAACCGAAGTCCAAAAAATTCTTGACGCGAACACGACCGAAGATGCCGCGCAGATTATTTCCGCGAATCATTTGGAACGCGTCTACAAAAAAATTGCCGAACGTGCGAGCCTTCGGGCAATGCGTTACGTTTTCGGCAAGTTGAAAGTCAAAACTATTCTTGTCGACTTCGCCGGAAATATTTTGGGTGCCGATTGAAAAATTTTTTTGAAGGTGACGCAATGAAAATTAAACCGAAACCACAGCCGATTACCGAGCTGACGCCCGTTTTTGTCGACCGCGAAGTTCAGCGATATTCGTTTCAAAAACATTTGACCGCCATAAAAAATTCGGGAATCGGCGACGGAGCGTTACTGATTTATTCGGGCGTCGGCGGTATCGGCAAAACCTTGCTGTTTAACGAATTCCAAAAAATGGCGGGCGCATTAAACAAAAATTTTGTTCTGCACGACTTCAAAAGTAACACCGACCCGGTTGCCGTGCTTAAAACTCTGCGAAAAAAATTGAGCGACCGTTATCGAATGGAGTTTCCGCTTTTCGACAAAGGTTGCATTTATCTTGCGCAGAAAAACGGCGAGTTCGTCAGCGATGAGCAAAAGAAAAAAATTTTGCTGGACACGGCCGCTTTCCGCTGGTTTAAAAGAAATTTGTTTATCGCGCTGAGCGGAGCCGTCATTAACGACAAGGACGATTACATTACCTTCGTCGATAAATTTTCCGACAAAATTTCTGAAACCATAGGCGAATCCAATTCCGAAGATTTGAAAGATTTTCTTCTTGAATTGGTGGAGACTTCAACGCATTTGAAATCATCTGTGAGTTCTGTTGTCGAATATCTGCCGAAAATTTTTTCCGGCGGCGTGGAAGCTCTCGTCCTGTTAAAAGCTCTCAAGCCGGTTTTGCATCTTATCGAAAATCGAATACAGCGGGCTGACGAAAACTATCGCGCCAACGGCAACGAAGAATACGGAGAACTTTTACGCGAACTGGAAGAATGCAACGCCGAAGATGACCCCGCTTACGTTAAAGAACTTTTGCCGAAACTTTTCGCGCAAGATCTTTCGTTTTATCTTGAAGAATTCAACACGGATTTGATTATTTTTCTCGACACCTACGAAGTTTTGACGGGCGAAGAATTCGGCAAGAAAAAAAATGTTCGTTTGATTTCCGAAAATCGCGATGTGCCCGTCGATTGGTGGGTCGGCGAACTTCTTGCCGCCTCTCGCGTCATGTGGGTTATCGCAAGTCGATACGAGATAAGCGAAATCGGCGAAATTGCGATTGAAGACATTGACGCCGTTGAAAATTATAGCGTCGACGTGCTCGAAAAAAATTGGGCGAACAGATATTTGGAAGTGCTCGACATTGTCGAAGACGATTTACGCGCCGGCATTGTCAAACTCACGGGCGGGCACCCGCTGTATCTCACCATGTGCGCCGTCACCTACCAAAATATAATCGACGCCAAAAAAGTTCCGCGCATGTCCGATTTCGGCAAGAATCGCGACAAAATCATTGAACGGGCTTTGGGAAGTTTCGACGACGCAAGTTTATTTTTGCTACAGAATCTGTGCATTTTGGGCAGGTGGACGGACGACCTTGTTACTGCCGCAATTTCCGAATTCAATCCGAACACTTACAAACGCTTGACGGATCTTTTTGCCGAAGCAGAGGTCATTGACACGGACGACGACGAAATTAACGTTTACAGTTTCAACAGGACAGTCGCGGCGTTTTTGTTGCCGGGGCTGAAACAAGACGCTTTGTTCGTGCCTGTTTTCGCCAAAATTCGCGAGGGAGCCAATGATTTTTTCAAAAAATTTTTCGCGGACAATCGGCAAGAAAATTACGGCGACGACTACAAAGCCGAAATTTATTTCAACATGTGGAGCGATATTATTTTGCGCACGACCGACGCGCCCGAAGAATTAATGACGCGTCACAGAGAAAATCTTTCAACGATTGAAGACCGTTTCGACAACACGACGGTGGCGGAAATTGCAGAAAAATTTTTTGACAAAGTCGGCAACAACGAAACTGTTCCGTCAGCTTACTTCCAACATTGTTTGGGCGTTACAAAACTTTTTCAAGAACGCGTCAAAGATGCTCTCGAACTTGAGCGGGCGGCGTATCACAAATTGAAACGCTTGCCGATTAACGACGAAACTTGCGCGTTAAAAATTGCGGTAATGAATTGCCTTGCCGCTATTTTAAATCGTTTGGAACGCCGGGCGGACGAAATTAATCTGCGCGAAAAAATTATTGCCGAATGTGAAAGTTACTATTCCGACGCGGACGACGAACGAATTCTTGACGCGAAGGAAAATTTGGCACGTGCGCTGGAATGCGGCGACAGGATTGACGAGGCGATTGAAATTCGGCGGCAGATTGTCGAAACAGTTGACGGACGCGACGACGAAAATTTTATCCTTGCGGCAAAAAATCTTGCGGGAACTCTCGAACGCCGGTACCAATTTGAAGATGCCGTGCCTGTCCGAAAAAAAATCGCCGACGTTTACAAAAGAAATTACGACTGCGAAAATGCAATCAATGCGCTTTGGAAAGTGTCATTTCTTTGGGATAAAATTTCCGCCCCGAACAGTCTTGAAGAAAAATTGGCGTGCTACGAAGAAATTTTTCGTCTTCACGAAACGAACGAAATTGCGATTCCCGCCGATTTGGTAACTTTTATTTCCGACACACTTGAGCAACTCGGACGCAACGACGAAGCCGCGCAGTTTTACAAAAATTTCGTTGACGATTTGAAACGGCGTGTCGAATCCGTCACCGAACCCGACGAAAAAACTTTCAAGCGCATGGTTTCTTTGGCGGACGCCATGAAGTTGACGGTACAATTCGATGACGAAAAAATTTGGCGGGAACGTGCAACCGACGCGCTGAAATTCATTGCCGAGAAAATTTGTCGCGAACCCGTGGAAAATTATTCCGACGCCGTTTCGACGCTCAAAGAATACAGCGATTTTCTTGACGGGAAATTTTATTACGAAGGTCAAATTGTCTTGTGGCGAAAAATTCTTGCGTTGACCGAAAAATATTCCGTTGTCGAAAAAAATATTGTCGACGCCAAAATTAATTTAACGAATCATCTTCGCGGACTGATTCAAAAAGAATCAACCGACGAATACGCTGCGGAAGAATTCCGGCTTTTCGCGGACGTTGAGGCTTACTACAAAAAAATTTTCCCGAAAAATTTTGATGACTTTTCGTCGACGTTTTTGTTCAATCAAATTCTTTTCGTTGGAATACATCTTGACGACTTCCCCGCCGCAATCGCGAAACGCATGGAAATTTTGGACTTTGTGGAAAAACACCCGAAGGCGACCGCGAAACACATCTTTGACGCGATGAAAAAAATCGCCGAAACATTTATGTATGCGGAAAAATATTCCGACGAAGCGGAATGGTACGAACGCACTTTGACTTTTTGCCGCGAACATTTCATTGAGGACGCCCCCGAAATATTGTCGACGTTGCGCGATTTGAGCACGCATTACACGGAACTTGAGGCTTACGACAAAGCCGAACACTATCAAAAAATCCTTGTCGACGTCACTGAGAAAAAGCACGGCACGGATTATTTTGAGACGCTCGAAGAAAAAGAACGGCTTGCACGAATTCTTCACGCCGAAGGAAAATTCGACGAGGAATCGGCTCTGCGCGAACAAATCGGCGATACCAACACGTTGCCCGAAGACGACGACTTTAACGTTGACGAATTGTTTGAGGAGCTTGAATCTTTATCCGGAGAAGAACTCGCGAAACATTTGAAGGAAGTCGAATCTGTTGTAAGAGAAGTTAAAACTATGGAGACTTCAGACGTTAAATAATCGGAAAATTTTTGTTGCTGTCGTGAACAATCGCGGCGTCCACTTTTTGTCGAAAAAATTTTCCCGTCAACGCGGCGGGATTTTTTTTTGCGACAAATCTTTTCAAACGGAAATTTTCGCGGTAAAATGGCGCGGTTTAATGCAGTACAATTTTGGAAGGATGATTTTTCATGGTTATAATTATGAATCCCGAAGCGACTTCGCAAAACATTGACGAGGTCATCAAAGCTATAAAAAGTGTCGGACTTGACGCGAAAATCATGGAGGGCGCACAACAAAAAATCGTCGGCGTCATCGGTGACAAAACGAAACTTGCGTCCGTGGCGATTGACGCGTTGCCCGGCGTTGAAAGTTCAGTTGCAATTTCCAAAAGCTACAAACTTGCGAGCCGTGAATTTCATCCGCAATCAAGCGTTATCGACGTTGACGGCGTGAAAATCGGTGGCGGTGAACCTGTCGTTATGGCGGGTCCCTGCGCGGTCGAAAGTCGCGAACAAATTATCAAGGCGGCAAAAATCGTCAAAGACGGCGGTGCTCAATTTCTGCGCGGCGGTGCTTACAAACCGAGAACTTCGCCGTATTCGTTCCAAGGTCTTGAAATCGAAGGTTTGAAATATCTTGCCGAAGCGCGGGAAGTCACCGGCTTGAAAGTCATCACCGAAGTCACCACGGTTGAAGGTATCGCGCCCGTCGCCGAATATTCGGACGTGTTGCAAATCGGCGCACGCAACATGCAGAATTTCGGCTTGCTTAAGGAAGTCGGCAAATGCGGCAAACCCGTCATGTTGAAACGCGGACTTGCGGCGACGATTGACGAATGGTTGAACGCTGCCGAATACATCATGAACGCGGGCAATCCCGACGTGATTTTGTGCGAACGCGGAATTCGGACTTACGAAACTTACACGCGCAACACTCTGGACTTGTCGGCTGTTGCGGCTGTCAAACACCTGTCGCACCTGCCGATAATCGTCGATCCGTCGCACGGCACCGGCAAATGGCGCATGATTAAACCGATGGCATTTGCGGCAATCGCGGCGGGAGCTGATGGCTTGATGATGGAAATGCACCCGAATCCTGCGCGGGCACTTTCGGACGGAATGCAATCGCTGACGCCCGAACATTATCGCACAATCATGAGCGGCGTGAAAAAATTGGCGGCGTTCATGCGTGAAGAAAATTTAATCGGACTGGAGGAATAATTTTGCGGCTGAGGAAAAAGCCTCACACTGACGAAAAATTACAGGCGTTCGCGGACTTCGTGACGGTCGGCGACGTGCAACCCGTTCAGAAAGATTTATCGCGGAAACTTTATGTCGAACTCGGCACGGGCAAAGGCGACTTTATCACGCAAATCGCCGAACGCAATCCGCAGATAAATTTTATCGGGCTCGAAGTTGAAGCTACGGTTGTTTTGACGGCGGCGCGCAAAGTTCACGAAAAAAATTTAAACAACGTTCGATTGATTGTCTTCGACGTGAGCAACATTGCCGAACTTTTCGCGGAACACGCAGTCGACAGGCTGTATATAAATTTCTGCGACCCGTGGCCGAAAAAGCGGCACGCCAAACGTCGCTTGACTTACGTATCATTTTTGGACTTGTACAGGAAAATTCTTGCGCCCGACGGAGAAATTTTTTTCAAGACGGACAATCGCGGACTGTTTGATTTTTCGCTTGAACAATTCGCAACGGCGGGCATGACCGTTCGCGACGTGACGAACGACTTGCACGCGAATGAGCCTGCCGACAATATTCGCACGGAATACGAAACGAAATTCAGCGCGGCGGGCGTCCCGATTAATTTCTGTGTGGCGAAATTTTAACTGTCAGCTTTTAGGAATCGGCACAACCGAATAAAAATTTTTGTCGTCGTGAACAATCGCGGCGGCAATTTTTTTCGGCATGATGAAAACTTTTTTGGAATTTGGCGACTGACCAAATTGTTCTCCCGCTTTTAAAGCGGGCAGCGGCAATTTTTTTACAAGCTTGACCAAATCGATTGAAGTTTATAAAATTCTTTCGCGAAGATAAAAATATTTCTTGTGCCAAAAATCGGAGGTGAACACATGAGTAATTTTGTTGAAGACAACGACATTGCGCAGAACTCAAGCGAAAACGAATCTTTCGGCAAAAAATTTGTCGACCGCGAAATCCAACGAAATGCTTTTGACTTGTACTTGACCCCAAAGACCACAGTAAGCATTGACGCCGGCGGAGTTTTGTGGATTTATTCGGGTGTCGGCGGTATTGGCAAGACACTTTTGTTTGACGAATTTGAAAAGCTCGCCGAACAGTACGGCAAAAAGTTCGTTCGCCATGACTTTATGGACAACGGCACCAATATGGTCGGCACGCTCAAAGCTTTGCGAAAAAAATTGAGCGAAAATTATCAAATGGAGTTCCCGCTGTTCGACAAAGGTTGCATTTGTCTTGCGAAGAAAAGCGGCGAATTCGTCAGCCCGGAGCAACAAAAAGCCGTGTTGGAAAGCAGCTCGACTTTGCGCTCGGTCAAAAAAAATATTTCTAAAGCATTCAGTACTCAGGATAAAACTTCGGCCGCGATAAAAGCCGGTAAAACTGTTGTGGACGAAGATATTTTTGTTGAAGGTCTGCAAACTCTCGGCGAAGGCGTAAAAAGTATCGCTGAAGGCATTACGGAAATTACGCCGGTCGTCAAATTGGGCAAGTATGTCTTGGATTTTATCGACAAGAAAATTGCCAAACGTGAGCAGAAGTCGCGCCTCGAAACAGCAGATCGGAAAGGCAATAAGTCTTACGGGAACGCGGCAAAAAAACTGGAAAAGCTCAACGCTGAAGACGAACCCGCTTACATCAAAGAATTTTTGCCGACGCTGTTCGCGCAAGATCTTTCGTTTTGGCTGGAAGAAAACAACACCGATTTGATTGTCTTTCTAGACACATACGAAGTTTTGACGGGTGAAGAACGCGGCAGTAAAAAAACTGTTCGATTGCTTTCCGAAAATCGCGATGTGCCCGTCGATTGGTGGGTCGGCAAACTTTTGGCCGCCGCTCGTGTCATGTGGATTATCGCCGGCAGATACCCGCTCAGCAAAATCGGCGAGGTGAATCTTGCGGGCAATAGATTCGTCAAAAATACCACGGTCGACGTTTTCGACGAAAAATGGTCGAACGAATATTTGAAACAGGTCGGCGTCAAGGAAGAAAATCTTCGCCGCGAACTTTACAAACTCACGGGCGGGCATCCGTTTTATCTGCACACCTGTTCAATCACTTACGACAACATTTCCAAAAGCCGGTTGCCGCGCATTAAAGATTTCGGCGAGAACAAAGACAAAATCATTGAACGCGCCGTCGGCACTCTCGACGATAACGGACAATATCTGACGCAATGCCTGTGCATTTTGAACCGCTGGACGGACGAAATTGCCGCCGCCGTGATTGACAATCTCAACAATGTCACCTACAAGCGCATTAAAAATTTGTTCGCCCGCGCTAATTCGCAGAGCCTCGACGACGACGAAATTTACACGTTCGACAGGACGATTGACGCGTTCTTTTTCCAAAGCCTCAAAGTCGACGTTACCTGCCGAAATCTTTTCGTCAAGATTCGCGACGCCGCCAATGTTTACTTCAAAAAATTTTTCGACGAAAATCAACGGCGTTGGTACGACAAAGGCAGCAAGCCCGATTTTTATTTCGGCATGTGGAGCGATATTATTTTGCGCACGACCGACGCGCCCGAAGAATTAATGACGCTTTACCGCGAAAATCTTGAGCCGTTGGAAAGACGTTTCGATAATTCAACGCTTGAAGCTGTCGTTAAAAAATTTTTCATCAAAGTCGGCGACACTGAAACTTTGCCGTCCGCTTACTTCCAAAGTCGTCGCGGCTCGCTCAGTTTCTCACAAGGCAGAACCAAAGAAGCTCTCGAACTTGCGACGGCGGCTTATGACAAAGTCGAAAAAATTTCTCTGCGCGACGACGAACGTCCGATAAAAATTTCGGTGATGACGACGCTTGCCGACGTGCGCCGTAAATTAAAACACTACACGGATGAAATTCCGTTGCGTGAGGAAATTGTTGCCGAATGCGAAAATTATTATCCTGACAAGCGCGACGACAGAATCATTGACGCGAAAAAATCTTTGTCGAAAGCACTTGAAAACGGCGACAGACAAAACGAAGCGTTTGCAATTCGGCGGCAGATTTTTGAACTTTTCGACGAGCACGACGGCGAAAAATTTATCAACGCGGCAAAATCTTTTTCGGCGGATCTTAAACGTCTCAAGAAGTTTGAAGAGGCTCTGCCGCTTTTGAAAAAAATTGTCGCGTTTTACGAAACCGCCAACGACGACGACCAAAAACTTATCGGCGCGCTTATCGAATTTATCGGAACGCTGGGAAAATTTTCCGACAAAGAACATCTCGAAGAAAAAGCTGAACGCTATCGTCAATACTTTGCGCTCTGCCAAAAAACCGAACGAAACATTCCGTCCGGTCAGCTCAAAGACTTCGCGAAAATTTTAAACAAGCTCGGTCGCGGCAAAGATGTCACGGACTTTTATAAAAATCTCACCGACGATTTGAAACGCCGCATTGAAGCCGTCGACAAGTCCGACAAAAAAATCGTTGAGCTTATTAAAACTTTGGTCGAGTACTTGAAATCTGCAGGACAACCGACAGACGCAAGGCGTTGGGAAAATAAAATCAATCCAACTGTCAACGCCATTGTCGAGCAAACTTGTCGCGAGCCGGTCGAAGATTATGACGCCGCCATTGCAACGCTAAACGAAATGCGTAAATTCATATCAAACGATGAAGAAAAAAACGAGCTTGATCGAAAAATTTTTCTGCTTATCGAGCGAAAACCCAATGTCGACGAGGCAGAAATTATCAAAGCTAAATCGGAATGGTTGACACGGATTTACCAAAAACGTTTATCCGACATTGATAAGCGCGCAGAATATAATCGGCTGTTTGATGAAATCGAAGACTTCTATAAGCAAAAACGTCCCGCGAGCCGCGCAGATTTTTCGCGGACGTTGAGCGAACACGCCGAATTTCTCTATCGCAATGGTGACAGTTCCGCCGCCGTTGAAAAGTATCAAGAACGTCTTGAGTTTCTCGAAAAAGATTCTGCACCCGCCGACCAAGAAATTCTTGACACGATGAAAAAAATCGCCCGAATATTTCGGGACGCGAGAAATTATTCCGACGAATTAATTTGGCGCGAAAAAATTCGGGCTTTCTGTCGTGAGGAAGGTTCCCAAGAAACTTTGAACGCCTTGTACAGTTTAATTCAGGTCTGCAAGCAACTGAAAGATTACGATAAAGCCGAACAGTACTGCCGAGAGAGCGTCGCCATTACGGAAAAAAATCGCGGTCCTTCGAACGTTGACACAATCGAGGAAAATAAAAACCTTGCAGATATTCTTCACGACGCGGGAAAATTTGTCGACGAACTTAATCTGCGCGCAAAAATTGTTGACCTCTGGCGTGAAAATTTCAGAATGAATACTGCGAACAGAAACGAACTTTATCGTCAAGGCTATGGCGTTATTATTGGTTTAGATTTTAACGCGGCGGCCGAACTCGACAAAGTCGGTCGACACGACGAAGCTACGGCGGGACGAATTAAACTTCTTGAAGCGATTAATGCCTTTCTCGAAGCTTTCGGCGCGGACGATTTTTGGACGAAAAAAAATTTGGAATTCATGGTCTTCGTTCGCAGAAAAATCAACGGCGACGCGCAGGCTTTGACAAAATTCGATGAACTGTTCGCCGCGTATTTCAAAAATGACGACGAAGAAACTTCAACAGCGGAAAATGATTCGCCCGAAGAAATTTCAACAGCGGAAGAGGATTCGCCTGACGAAACTTCAACAGCGGAAGAGGATTCGCCCGAAGAAACTTCAACAGCGGAAGAGGATTCGCCCGAAAAAATTTCAACGACGGAAATTGACACAAGCGAATCGCTCAACCTGCGCAAAGGTCAGCGCGTGCCGCTTGCGAAAAATAATTCTGCGCTCGACAAACTCGCCGTTGATTTTCGTTGGGAGAGCGACACGGCTTTGGAAATTGACGCCTCGGCGTTCCTGCTCAGCACGGACGGCAAAGCGCACGCGGACGAAGATTTTATTTTCTACGGCAACAAAGAAGCCGGCGGCGTGAAATATCTTGACGGTGACGGGCGGGCGACAATGCAAGTTGAGCTTAAAAAAATTTCCGACACCGTTGCGAATATTTCCTTCACGTTGACGATTTACGACGCGGACAATCGCAAACAAAATTTCAGCGGCGTAAAAATTTCTGCCCGCATTGTCGACGAGACAACGCGTAAAGAAATTTTGCACTTCGACTTGACGGACGAATTCACGAACGAAACGGCGATTGTCGTCGGAGAAATTTATCGTTACAAAGGCGCATGGCGATTCAACGCGGTCGGCGCGGGTTTCAACGGCGGACTTGCTGCCTTGTGTAAAAATTTCGGCTTAGAAGTCAACTGAACGTCGAAAAAATTTTTTGTTGCTGTCGTAAACAATCGCGGCGGCAATTTTTTTGCCCAAAATCTTTTCAAGATGAAATTTTCGCGGTACAATGACGCAGTTTAACACAGTACAATTTTGTGGGAGGAATTTTTGTGTTTATCATTGCTCAAATGTTGTCGTCAATCGGCAAAGCTCAATTTAGGAGACTTCATGGATAAAATTTTAACACTCGGTATCGAAACAAGTTGCGACGAAACTGCGGCGGCTGTCCTGCGCGGCGGACGCGAACTTTTGTCGAACGTCATCTCGACGCAAATTCCGTTGCATCAAAAATTCGGCGGCGTCGTGCCCGAAATCGCGTCGCGAAAACACATCGTCAACATCATGCCCGTTATCGACGAAGCGTTGACGAAAGCAAACGTCGAACTCGGCGACATAAACCAAATTGCGGTGACGTTCGGTCCCGGTCTTGCGGGCGCGTTGCTCGTCGGTTTGTCTGTGGCGAAAAGTTTGGCTTACGCGTTGAAAATTCCGCTCGTTGCCGTCAATCATCTTGAAGGTCACATCTTCGCGAACTTTTTAAGCACGCCCGAACTTGAACCGCCGTTTTTGGCATTGGTCGTTTCGGGCGGACACACCGCGCTGATTCACATGTTCGATTACAATCGCTTTGAACTTTTGGGTCAGTCACGCGACGACGCGGCGGGTGAAGCCTTCGACAAAATTGCACGCGTCATGGGCTTGCCTTACCCCGGCGGACCCGAAATTGACAAGCTCGCGAAGACGGGCGACGCGACTGCCATAAAATTTCCGCACGCGAAAGTTGACGGCTACGATTTCAGTTTCAGCGGCTTGAAGTCGGCGGTTTTAAATTTTTTGAACACCGCGCAGATGAAAGGCGAATCGATTAACGCGGCGGACGTTGCGGCGAGTTTTCAGCGGACGGTTGTCGATACGCTTGCCGAAAAAACTTTGTCGGCGGCGGACAAATTCAAGCTGAACAAAATCGTTTTGGCGGGCGGAGTTGCGGCAAATTCGTCACTCGAAAAAACTTTGCGCGAAGCCTGTCAACGTCGCGGCTTTGAATTTTTTTACCCGTCGAAAATTCTTTGCACGGACAACGCGGCGATGATTGCTTGTCGCGGCTATTATCAATCGCTCGAAAAAAATTTCGCGGACTCGACACTTAATGCCGTGCCGAATCTGGGATTGTGAGGAGATTTATCATGAAAAAATTTTTGTCGGTATTGGTATTCTTCGTCGTCACGGTAACATTTTTGTCTGCCGCGTACGCAACGGAATATCAACTTGAACAGGTTGTAGTCGTCAGCCGTCACAACCTGCGCTATTCGCTCAAAGCCGGTGACGACCGAGGACTTTTGACGTTGCGCGGCGGCGAAATGGAAACGCTCATGGGACAATATTTCGAGGCACGTCTCAGAGCGCAAGGCTTGTTCCCGAAAAACGCTCAGCCGTCGGCAAACGAAGTTCGTTTCTACGCGAATTCCTATCAGCGGACAATCGCAACGGCGAAATATTTTTCTGCGGGCGCGTTCCCGATAGCGAACATCCCGATTGAATATCATCGCGCCTTGGGGCAAAAGGACAGAGTTTTTCTGCCGCCGACAGATCCCGCATTCACGAAAAAACTTTCAGCCGAAGCCGATTGGAAAAAATTGCTCAACGACGTGCGTCCGGCGATTGCAACCGTCGAACGTCTCAGCGGCGAAAAATTCAATCCCGACGATTTTTACAAGATGAAACTTCGCACCGAAGCCGCCGAATGGGAAACTCAAGGTTCCGTGAAAAAACTTAATCTTGCCGCCGACGGAATTCTTATGGATTATTACGACGGGAAAGTTTCTTACAGCGATGCCGAAATGCGCGACGTTGCGAAAATTTCTTCCCTGTTGATTAACAGCAACTTCGACCGCCCGATTGGCGCAAAAGTTTTCGCGGCTCCGATGCTTGCCGTAATTTCCGACGAACTCGAAACGCCCGACCGCAAGTTCAGTTTCATTTGCGGACACGACAGCAATATTTCCAACGTGTTGACGGCTTTGCAAGTTGAAGAATACACTTTGCCGGGTACGATTGAATGGCGCGTGCCGATTGCGTCAAAAATTGTCATCAAGAAATTTCGCGGCAGTGACGGCAACGAATATGCCCGCTTGAGTTTGGTTTATCCGTCGACCGCGCAGATTGTCAATCGCGAAATGCTCACGCTCGACAACCCGCCGATGAAAGTTCTGCTGAAACTTCGCGGGCTGCAAACGGTTGACGCGGACGGAATTTATAAACTTTCGGACGTGTTGCAAAGACTTTCCGACGCACGAATTCTTGACGGCAGATTTATAAATTGAACTACGGGAGACCTCACATGGAATTAAAAAATCTCGGCAAGACAACCGATTACAAATACGATTATTCGCCCGAATTTTTGGAGGCGATTCCGAACGTCAACAGTCACCGCGATTATTTCGTGACGTTGACCAGCGACGAATTTACCTGCCTTTGCCCGATAACTCATCAGCCCGATTACGCGACGATTAAAATCCGTTACGTGCCCGATAAATTTTTGGTCGAGAGCAAAAGTCTGAAACTTTATCTGACGAGTTTTCGCAACCACGGAACTTTTCACGAAGACGTTGTAAACACGATTGCCGACGACCTGATTAAACTTCTTGAGCCGCGTTATCTTGAAGTCGAAGGACTTTTCAGCGTTCGCGGCGGAATTTCAATCGTGCCGTTCGTCAACTACGGGCGCGGTGAATTCGAGTCGATGGCGAAAAAAATTCTGGTTGACCGCCATGCTTAAACAAAAACGACTTGCATTAATCAACGACGTAACGGGCTTCGGGCGGTGTTCGGTGACGGTTGAGTTGCCGATAATTTCCGCGCTGAAAATTCAAGTCTGTCCGTTGCCGACCGCGTTGTTATCGGTTCATACGGGCTTTCCGAATTATTTTCTGGACGACTTCACCGACCGCATGGAAAATTATATCGACAGTTGGCGAAAAAATAATTTGACGTTCGACGCGCTTGCGACGGGATTTTTCGGCAGTGCCGCGCAGATTGAAATTGTTCGCCGTTACCTAAAAAATTTTTCCGCAACGGTGATTGTAGATCCCGTCATGGGCGACCACGGAAAAATTTACAAATCTTACACGCGTGAAATGTGTCGAAATCTGCGCGGGCTTTTGGAATTTGCCGACCTTGTCACGCCGAATTTGACGGAGGCTTGTGAACTTTTGGGCGTCGCGTATCCTGCGGACGGAATTATCAGCGATTCGGAACTTGCGACTTTGGCGGCGAACATTGCGGCGAAAACTCGCGGCGGGCGTGTGATTATCACAGGCGTTGCGCTTGACTTCGACGACGGCACAAACATTGCGAATTTTATTTTCGACCGCGGGCAAAATAGTTTGTTCATGTCGAAAAAAATCGGCGGCGACCGTTCCGGTGCGGGCGATGCGTTTTTTGCGGTTGTTGCGGCGTCTTGGCTCAACGGCGAAAATTTGGTTGACGCGACACGCAAGGCAGCCGATTTCGTCGGCAAATGCATTTCGCACGCCGAAAAATTAAATCTGCCGTGGAATTACGGCTTGCCGTTTGAAGAATTCTTGACCGAACTGAAATAAAAAATTTCCCCGACGTTTAACGCGTTGGGGATTTTTTTATTGCCGTGACTCGTTGTGCCGACTGTAAAGTTTTTTCATTTCGTCGAGCAGAACTTGTGCTTGCGGCGTCAACGGAAAATTTTTTCGCCAAATGAATTTCAGCGGCGACGTGAATTCCGGCGCAATCGGGCGAAAACAAAGTTCCGCGTCGTTAATCAGCTTGTCGAGCGAAACGGGATAGCCGACACCTTCGCGAGCCAATATCGCCGCGTTGAACAACAGATTATATGTGGCGACGACGCGAAATTTTTCAAGTGCCGCACCGAAAATTTTCGGGAATTCTTCGCGCATTGCTTCCCGTGACAAAATCAGCGGCAACGTTTGCAAATCCTCAAGCGTGAAAAATTTTTTGTCGGCAAGCGCATCATCATGGCGCAAAATTATTCCCCAAACGTCGGGATTCGGCAGGATTATCGAATCATATTTCGCCGCGTCGACGGTTTGCAACGTGACGTAAAAATCCAACAAGCCTTCGTCGAGACGAAATTCAATGTCCTCAATGTTTCCGCTGTACAAATTGAAGTGAACGTCGGGATAATCGGCGCGCACGTTTTTAATCGCCCGTGCAACAAATTTCATCGCGTCGGATTCCGCGCAACCGATATAAATGTCGCCGTAGATTTTTCCCGCCGCAAATTCAAGTTCGGTTTCGTAAACGAGCGACAAAATTTCTTCGGCGCGTTTCAGCAGTCGAAAACCCGCGTCCGTGAGCTTGACGGAAAATTTCCCGCGCTCAAAAAGTTTTTGTCCGAGTTCCTCTTCAAGCGACTGAACGGCTCTGGTCAACGCCGGTTGGGTTATCGGGATTTTTGCGGCGGCGCGTGTGAAATTTTCTTCGCGAGCCACGGCAACGAAATATTTCAGCGTTCGCAGTTCCATAAAACCTCCGAGCAATAAATTTTCGGCATTGCGCAAAAAAGTATCAGGCATTGTACTTTTCGGCGGTTGCGATTATATAATTCGTCAAAAGACAAGTAAAGGAGATTGCGACATGTTTAAGCTTAAAAAATCCGTTATATCGGCGGCGATTCTTGCGGGAGTGATTTCAATGGCGAATTTTAATTTCGTTTCTGCGGCTCCGACAAATTCGGTTGTGTCGACGACGATGAAAAATTCTTCGATTGCCGACCTGCGCGAAGACACGCGGGTTTTCAAAGTTGACAAGTCGATTCAAACAAAGTTCGTGACTTTCCGCAACCGTTACGGAATTGACGTGGCGGGACATTTATATCTGCCGAAAAATTTTGATGCGAACAAAAAATATTCGGCGATTGTCGTCAGCGGAGCTTTCGGCGCGGTGAAAGAACAACATTCGGGTCTGTACGCGCAGGAATTTGCCAAAGCCGGATTCGTTGCCGTGGCATTTGATCCGTCGTTCACCGGCGAGAGCGGCGGCAATGTTCGCGACGTGGCGTCCCCCGATATTTTTACCGAAGATTACAGCGCGGCAGTTGATTTTGTCGGTTCGTTGGCTTACGTCGACCGTGAAAAAATCGGCGCAATGGGAATTTGCGGCTTGAGCGGTCCGGCTGTCACTGCGGCGATTAACGACGTGCGAATTAAAGCCGTGGCGGTTTCGGCAATGTATGACATGGTTGACAGCATTCGCAACCACTATCAAGGCGACTATTACACGCCCGAACAACGCGAGGCCGTCAAAAATTATCTTGCCGATATGCGTTGGGCTGAAGCCGAAGCGGGTCACAGTCTGCCCGGTTATCACGAAGTGCCGGTTGTCGACGGTAAAGCAGTTCGCACGGACGGTAAACTTTTCCCGAAAGAATTGCCCGCCGACGTTGATTCGGTCACCAAAGAATTTTTCGCCTACTATCGCGGCAGAGCGTTTCACCCGCGTTCGATAAATTCAAACGGAATTTGGTCTTCGACGACGCCTTACGGATTTTTCAACTTCCCGCTTGACATGCACGTCGACGAATTGAGCCCGCGTCCGATTATGTTAATCACCGGCGACAAGGCGCACTCGAAATATCATTCCGACAATCTTTACGCGCAGGCTAAAAATCCGAAAGAAATTATCGTCGTGCCGAACGCGACGCACACCGACCTTTACGACCAACTCGACAAAATTCCGTTCGATAAGCTCAACAAATTTTTCCGCGACAATCTGAAATAAACTTCGCACGCAAAAAAAATTTCCCCGTTCAAACGAGCGGGGATTTTTTTGTGAATTGCAGTTCACGCGTATTTCATGACGACGCCGCGAATCATGTCGCCGATTTTTTTGCAGTGGTCAAGCGCGTTTTCCACGTCTTCAAGAATATCTTTCCACTTAATCAAATGAATAACTGCGCGACTGGCTCCGTGTTCTTTGGCGGCCTCTGCTGCGTCGTTGAAAAGCACGCCGATTTCCGTGCGGTAAATCAAATCGCCTTTGCTTTCGTTGTCGGAAATTTTATGGACGGCGTCAAGAATTGCCAACTGATTTTCTTTAACGTCGACGAGCAATTTAAACGCCTTAACCAATTCGTCCGTGCATTCGACCAAAAGTCTTGTCAAGTCGGGACTGCGCCGCGTGCAATGTCCCGCGTGATACATGATGATTCGTTGCAACGCGCCATGCAACATGTCGACGCCCGTGGCAAGTTCGCCGGCGATTGCGTAAATGTCTTCGCGGTCAATCGGCGTTATGAAACTCAAATTGAGCTTGCTGATAATTTTTTCGTTGACTTCGTCGGCGGCGGACTCCAAGCCCAAAATGTCTTCGATTTGCTCAAGTGCCTTGTTCGGGTCTCGAATAACGCTGTCAAGCATAACAGCGCCCGTGTGAAAGAATTTTGCGTTCTCGGTGAACAGGTCGAAAAACTCTGTATCTTTACGAGAGAAGTTAAACATACAAACCTCCTTCATCGCCCCGGAAGGGGGGCGGCCGGAATGAATCAATCAACCCCTCAACCGTCATGACGGGTTGATTCTGTCGGAAACGCCGATTTTCCTGCCGCGTTCAAAAAATTTTTTCAAAAAATTTTTGTCGTCAATTAAACCACGTCATAACTTCTTTCGCCGCGCCGCGCAGACAAAATAAAATCGTTCGGTCGCCCGGTTCAAGGATTGTGTTGCCGTTGGGAATTGCCGCTTTGTTTTTGCGAACGTAAGCGCAAACCAGACACGATTTCGGCAAGTCGACATCCATCAATTTTTTGCCGGCAACTTTCGCGCCGCTCTGCACGATAACTTCAACCGCCTCTGCGCGGGCACCTTCAAGAATCGAAACGCTGACAACACCGCCGCGACGAACGAACGCCAAAACTTCCGACGCCGAAAGAAGACGCGCAGAAATTACAACGTCGACACCGACTTTTTCAATCAAGTCCGCGTATTCGGTTCGATAGACACGCACGACAGTTTTTTTCGCGCCCAAATGTTTCGCAAGCAAAGCCATCATCAAATTCAACTTGTCGTCTTCGGTCAGGCAGACAACCACGTCCGCCGAGGTAATGCCTTCCTGCGCGAGCAAGTCGACGTTCGTGCCGTCGCCGTGAATCGCAATGGAGTCGCCCGTCAAAAGTTGAGCCGTTTCTTCGCAACGTTGACGGTCTTTTTCGATGACTTTGACGTTGACGCCGGCTTTAATCAGCATGACCGCCAATGTTCGTCCGATTCGTCCCGCGCCGATAATCATCACGCGTTCAAGTTTGCGGGATTCCTGCTGAACGAAATTTGAACTGAAAGCCTCAATCGCGTCGGGGAAGCCGATAAAATATGCGTTGTCGCCAACTTGAAACATGTCGTCGCCGTGCGGAATAATCATTTGATGATCTCGAAAAATCAAGCCGGCAAGAACGCCTTTGGGCAATTTCAATTTTTTTAGCGGCGTGTCCAAAACTTTGCTGTGTTTGCCGATTTTGACTTCAAACAGTCGAACTTTGCCGCCGGCGAATTCGTCGACGTTGAGCGCGGCGGGCGTCATCAAAATCCGATAAATTTCGTGCGCGGCAATCATTTCGGGGTTCAACATCAAATCAATGTCGAAATTTTTTTTGAGATAATCTTTCGCCTCGCTGATAAATTGCATGTCGCGAATTCGGGCGATTGTGTGACGTGCGCCGTGTTTCTTCGCCAAAATGCAGGCAACCATGTTGACTTCGTCGACGGCGGTGACGGCAATAAAAATGTCCGCACCGTTTACGTCGGGATCGTCCATTGTTATCGGGCTGGCACCGTTTGCGACAATCGTCAGCACGTCCAGATAATTTTTCACGGCGGTAAGTTGGTTTTCGTCGCGGTCGACAACGATAACTTCCATTTGTTCGTTGCTCAAAAGTTCCGCGATTGTGTAACCGAGCTTGCCCGCGCCGACAATCACAACACGCAATTAAATCACCTCTTCAGCATTAAAAATCCGTGCCGAGTTGAATTTCGGTAATCGTCCCGTCCGCGTCCACGTAAAAAGTCAACACCATCGGAATTTGCGAATCGGCAGGCACGTAAAAATAACTTCTGCCGGCTTCAGACTCAAAAAGTTCGCCGCGTCCCCACATTTTGACAACTTCGTTGTAATTCATGCCGACGGTCAAACCCGAAGGCGTCGACAGCGAATTATTTTTCAAGCTGAAACCGACGACGGGCAAATTTTCTTCGGGCGAAAAATCTTCGGCACCCGTGCGCGCCGCCACGGAAAAATATTCCGAATAAATCCACGTGACAACACGAACGCCTTCACCGGTGAAAAAAGTTTTGTCGACCGGTTCGCCGTAAATTTTTTTGACATAACCGAGCGACGAGCCGTAACCGACGCCGCCGACGCACATTTCGGAAATCGGCATTGAATTCGCGGAAACCTGCGCGAAAGTCGTCACGAAAAATAAAAACGTCGCGAACAAAAAAATTTTTTTCACGCCAATCGCTCCAATCAGAAATTGTAAAGGTGCAACGTGCTGTTCAAAAGTTCGACGGTGATATTTCCGTCGTCGACGCGCAAAACGTTCAGTGCCATGTTGAATTGCGACAACGCCCACATTTTGCGAATCGGCATACCCAAAACCCAACACAGGAACAGTCGAATTGCCGCGCCGTGCGAAATGACGATAATGCGTTTGTCGTTGGAACTTTTGTTTTCGGCAACGATTTTTTTGATTGCGCCGACAACGCGGGTTTGACAGTCGAAAGAAGTTTCACCGTGCGGCGGGTGACAAATTTCCGGAGCAGTGAAAAACGTTTCAAAGTTGGAATTCAAATCTTCGGCAAGTTCTTTGATTGAATGACCTTCCCAATCGCCGAAATTTGCTTCGCGCAATTCAAGCATGACACGCACTTTCAAATTGAAACGTTGTGCCAAAATTTCCGCCGTCGAACGTGCCCGAATCAAGTCGCTTGAATAAATCGCGTCCGCCGTGTTAAACGGTGCATGAGCCGCCAAAAGTTTCGCCTGATGAATTCCCACGGCCGAAAGTTGAACGTTCGAGGTGCCTTGCAATTTGCCCAGCGCGTTCCATTCGGTTTCGCCGTGCCGAATCAAAAAAATTCTGATCAATGCCAATCGCCTCCCGAAAAATAAAAGACACGGCAACCGCCTGTGCCTCCTTCGATTTATTTTGCGGATAAAGATAGCAAAAAATTTTTCAAAACGCAACCTTAACTGCAATGCTTAATTCGTAATGCGTAATGAACTTCTCCCTTGTCCCTTGTCCCTTCTCCCTTAAGGTTGCCTTTTGTCGTGCGAAGAATTATAATCGCCTCGGAGGTCGATTTTGTTGCAGATTCGTATCGCGGGACTTGTGCCCGAAAGTTTTGTGGACGGCGACGGAATTCGTTTCGCGGTTTTTTTTCAAGGTTGCAAACGAAATTGCGAAGGTTGCCACAATCCCGAAACGCACGCGCTTGACGGCGGGAAATTAATTGACACGGACGAAATTATTTCCGCGCTGAAAAAAAATCCGTTGCTTAACGGAATCACTTTGACGGGCGGCGAACCGTTTCTGCAACTTGCGGCGGCAACCGAACTTGCACGCGCCACAAAAAATTTCGGCTTAAGCGTCTGGTGCTACACCGGTTTTACTTTTGAGGAACTCGGCGACGACGCGAAAAATTTTTTGGAATATGTTGACGTGCTGATTGACGGAGAATTTATCGAAAGCCTGCGCGATTTGGAATTGACTTTTCGCGGCTCAAGCAATCAGCGAATCATTGACGTGAAAAAATCCCGCGAGCAAAAAAAAATCGTGCCGTGGGCGTTAATCGGAGGTTGAATCATGGAAGAACACAACGTTGCAGAAAATTCTTTCGGCGAAGCTTTTTCGGGTCTCGTCGAAATTCCGCCGGCGGACGTGGCAATCGGCATGATCGGAATTTTTGTCTTCGGAATAATTTTGGGCATGTTGATTTATTTGCCGTATGCTCAAAAACACTCGAAACTGCCGCTTGAACGTTTGAGCGGCGACATGATTTGGCGATACAAACCCGATTGGATTGTCTTCGTCGGCGGTTGCGTCGTATTTTTGATCGTCAGCTTTTTATTGGTCAGCGGTCTGTTGCGCGAGCTGTAAAAATTTTTGCGAAGAAAAACCGTCCGAGATTTTCGGGCGGTTATTTTTTATTCGTCGCTTGATTGAGCCACTCCCTCAGGTAGTCGCCGATAGCTTTGACGACTTGCGCTTCGCGAATGCTTTTGGCAATGTTGACGCATTTCAAGCTGCCGTTGAAAACATACTTGCCGATAAGTTCGCCGACTTTGTCCGCAATCATGCGCGCCACGACGAACAAAATTATCGAAACTTTGATGCCCAAAATCGTCAACGCGATACCGCCGAACAGCGGCAACAGGAAAATCATCGCAAGTTTTATCAGCAGGAACGAAAATATCACGGAAAAAGTCGCCCGCGCCAATCGAATGACGAGCGGCATTTTTTGACGAATCGATTGCCGAACGTCGCGAAAAGCAAGTTTCGGGTGCCGAATCGCCTTGAGCAAAAATTTTCCCGCCCGCCGTGCGTAATACGTAAAAAATTCGCCGACTTTCTGCAGAATTTTGTTGATGTCCGTCGGGATGTTCGTTATCGTCGCCATAATCATTTGCGGGCTCAAGTCCGTGAAAAATTTTCGCATCGAGTTAAACGCCGTGCCGAAAATCGCGGGCGGCTTGCTCATGTTCGCGACGGCATCCGGTATCGGCAACGCGGGAATCAACGCCATCAAAACGTACAGCACGATAGCCAAAATTCTGCCCAACGCCATGCCGAGAAAATATTTTATGACGGTTTTCGGGTTGCGGCGAAATGCGGCGGGGAAGCTGCGAATTCTGCGCGGAACTTTTTTCTTGACTTTGTCGAGTTTATTTTCGGGCGGCGGAGCTTTTTTTGTTTCGTCGATTGTCAAATCTTGCGCGTGTTCGTAGCTGACAATTTCGTTTTCGCTGTCGTGTTCGAGCGAATGCGACAGGCGAATCATTTTTTGGAATGCGTCGGCAATATTTTTTTCCTGCGCTTTTTGTTGCTCTTCAATCTGTTGGTCGAGCGAGCGCGTCACGTGAATCATTTTTCGGAAGGCGTTTTGCAAGTCGGTCGAACGCGTTGTCTGCATCATTTTTTGCAACGCCCGTTCCAAGTCGGATTTCTTCGTCGTCTGCATCATCTTGCGCAGATTTTCCTGCAAGTCACAAGTTTTTTTGTCGTCGTCCAATCGCCTCACCCCCGAAATGCAATGTGGAATTAGGAGTTAGGAATTAGGAATTGTTGACGCGAAATTAATTCCTCATTCCAAATTGGTTTTGTAAATCTACTTTTTTCCAGCGAAGAAAGAAAGTAGCAAAGAAATTCGCCACTACGCGTGGAGCGTTAGTCGTTCGCAAAACAAACATTGCGGCAAAGCGTGCTTGATTCATTTACCAACGACACACGAGAATTTTTTGCGGTTAATAGTCGACGAAAAAATTTGACGGTTCGCGACGAGCATTTATCGCCGAAAATTTTTCATGTGCGGTTATACGTCGCCCGAAAAATCGCAGCACGTCATAAGTCGTGTTTCGTTGCGCGGGAATTCGTCCCGCCGAATAAATCAAGTCAACCATTTTTCGCACGGACATTTCAAACGAAGTGCCCGCCGCACGCACGACGTTTTCTTCAAGCATGATTGAGCCGAGGTCGTCCGCGCCGAATGCCAACGTCAACTGCCCGATTTGTTCGCCTTGCGTGACCCACGAGCCTTGAATATGGTCGACGTTGTCCATAAAAATTCGCGTCATTGCCAACGTTTTCATGTAGTCCCAAGCGGAAGTTTTTTCGCCGCCGAGCTCAGTATTTTTCGGCTGATAACTCCACGTGATAAACGCACGAAATCCGCCCGTTTCGTCCTGCAGTCGACGAATTTTTTCCATGTGTTCAAGTCGCTGTTTTAAAGTTTCGCCGAAGCCGATAACCATTGTCGCGGTTGACTTCATGCCGATTGAATGCGCGGTTTTCATGACGTTTAACCAGTCGTCGGCAGAAATTTTTTTCGGAGAAATTTTTTGTCGCACGTCGTCAACCAAAATTTCCGCGCCGCCGCCGGGCAAGCTGTCAAGTCCCGCGTCCTGCAAACGTTTGAGCGTTTCCGAAATCGACAGTCCCGCTTTGTTCGCGAAGTGCAGAATTTCCGTCGCGGTGAACGAGTGAATTGTTACGTCGAAATTTTTTTTGATGAGCCGCAACATTTCTTCATACCAGCTCAACGGCAAATCGGGATGCAAGCCGCCTTGAATCATGACTTGCGTGCCTTTCGCCTCGACGGTTTCGCGAACTTTTTGCAGAATTTCTTCGTAGGTCAAAAGATACGCGTCCGCCGTGTTCGCCCGCCGAAAGAACGCGCAAAATTTGCATTCGTTTTGACAAACGTTCGTGTAGTTGATGTTTCGGTCGATTATGAAAGTCGTCACGTTGCCGAATTTTTCTTTGCGAATTGCGTCAGCCTGCGCGCCGAGTTCGATAAGGTCGCTCTCCTCGAAAAGTTTCAACGCGTCTTTGTCCGTCAATCTCAATTTAAATCACCTTGCTCAACAAAAAAATCTTCCCAAAAAATTTCGGGAAGACGTGCGAATTTCCTGCGCCCGTAGAAAATTTCAACAGAAAAAATTTATCGCACGGGGAACGGTTTCGATTGTCAGCGGCAACGGGTCGCCCGCCTCGCCGTCAATGTCGCCGACAAGTTGAGCGGAAGATTTTATCTCGAAAGTTTTCGCCTGCAGATACAAAATATTTTCGTCGCCGTCAACGCATTCGCCCGCCAAAAGTTTTTTCGTCAAGCTCAAAAGTCCCGCCGTCGAAGTTTTTTTCAACGCAAGCAAGTCAAGTTTACCGTCGTCGACTTCGGCAACCGAAGAAATTTTTTTGAATCCCGCAACGGCAGGCGAATTTATCACGAGGAACAAAAACGCTTCGGCAGAAAAATTTTTCCCGTCAGCCGTGATGTCAAAATCCACCGCCCGAAAATTTTTCAATTCGCCGAGCCCGCGCAGATAGTAAGCCGACTTGCCCAAAAAATTTTTCAGCCGCGAATCAACTTCGTGAGCAATCGACGTGAAAACGCCCGCACTTGCCACGTTGATAAAAAATTTCGTGCCGTTGACCAAACCCAAATCGACGGGGCGCGTATTACCTGCGGCAATCGCGTCGAAAAATTTTTCGTCGTCAAGTTGCAAATGCGTCGCGAAGTCGTTGGAAGTGCCGCTGCCGAGAACTCCGACGGGCAAATCGATTGAATTTTTTTTGAGCCAATTAATCACCGCGTGTAAAGTTCCGTCGCCGCCCGCCGCAATGACGCCCGCAGGTTTGGAAAGTTTGACGCCGGTGACGAAAGCCGAGTTGTCGCCCGCCTGCGTTCTGTAAACCGACAGAAAAATTCCGCGCCGCTGAAAATGTTCAATGACGTTGTCGAGACGATTTTTAAATTCCGCGTGACCGGACACGGGATTATAAACGAGCAAAATTTTTTTCATGACTTAAAAATTCCAAGCTTGCGGAAAATTTTTATCGCGAACTTGCCGACCATCGGAATTCGTGCCATGTCTTCTTCAAGCACGCCGCCGATTGCCGCCATTGTCGCAACGTACACCACGCAACCGACGATAACCGCGCCGAACGTCGAGAAAACTTCGATATGCCACTGAGCCGCCGTAAATTCGTAAAAAAATTTCACGACAACCGACATAACCGCCGCCGCGCAAATCGTTTTGAAAAGTTGCCCAAGCTCCATTTTGTAGCCGATATATTTCCAGATGAAATAGAGATTTATGAACGCCGCAACGCCCATATCGGCAGCCGTCGCCCAAGCCGCGCCCATAATTCCGAGTGCAGGTATTGCCGTCAAAGTCCAGTTCAACGCAACTTTCGCCGCCGCCGCCAAAATCATGTTGACCATTGGAATTGTCGTGTGTCCGAGCCCCTGCAACACGCCCGTCGAAACTTGATGCAGTCCGAGCAAAATTATCGACACGGCGGAAATCATTACGGCATCGCCCGCGCCTGGTGCGTTGTAAATCAAACTTGAAATCGGCGTCGCAAGGAAAAATACAATTACGAACGCGGGAAAGCAAACGAAATTTGAAATTCTGACTGCCGCCGCCGTTTGCCGAAAAATTCTTGCCGTGTCTTTGAGCGCACGAGCCTCCGAAATTGCCGGCACGATTGATACCGCCAATGACGCCGTCAAAATCGTCGCCAAATTTATCAGCGGAACTGCCATGCCCGTCAAGTAACAGAAAAGTTCCGTCGCCTGTCGAACGGAATAGCCCGCGACTTCCAAACGTTGCGGAACGATCATCAAGTCCAACTTCGACACGACGGGCAACATTATCGACGCGGCTGACACAGGCAACGCCAATTTGAAAATCCGTTTGATGATTGAAAACGTCGGCTCACTTTCGGATTGCGGCGAAGGTTTCAAGTCAAGCCCGTAAGTTTTTTCAATGTCGCGATTCAATTTTATGTGGAAGTAAACCAGCACGATTAAGCCCGTGACCGCGCCCGCCAATGCTCCGAGACTTGCACCCGCCGCCGCGTATTCAAGTCCCCAAGGCATGAGTAAATTCGCCAAAACAATCATCGTTATCACGCGGAAAATTTGTTCGACGATTTGGCTTACCGCCGTCGGTGTCATGCGTTGCCAACCTTGCAAATATCCTCGACTCGACGCCAAAAACGTTACGAAAAAAACCGTCGGCGCAAGTGCCACAACCGACATGTACGCACGCGGGTCGCGAATAAATTGCAAGTCAATCAACCAGCGTGCCGAAAAATATGTGAGCACCGAAAAAATTATTCCCGTCAACAGCATGAGCAGCATTGATATTCGGAAAACTCTTCGCGCTCCGTAAATGTCATTCAACGCGACGCGCTCCGCCGTGATAATTGAAATTGCAACGGGAACGCCCGCTTGCGAAGCCGTCATTGCAAAGAAATATATGGGAAATGCGAGCATGTAGATCCCAATCCCGGTGCCTCCAAGTATTCTTGAGACAAAAATCCAATTCAACGAGCCGATAACTTTGACGACGAAACTTGCAATCGTCAAGATGAACGTGCCCTTTAAAAATTTTTCGCTCGATTTTGTTTCAGCCATTGTGTACCGCCTTGGTTAGTTAGTTGAAAGATTTATCTTTGCTTTTTCGCCGTAGTGTGGCATAATCCTTTAAAAAAACGGAGGCGATTGACTTGAAGATACAACAAATTCGCAACGCAACGCTCAAAATTAATTTCGCGGGAAAAATTTTTCTCGTTGACCCGTGGCTTATCGGCAAACAAAAATTCGGAAGTTTTATCGACATTCCGAACAAACCGTTCAGAACGCCCGACCCCGTTCGCGAAGAAATTCCGATGCCGATTTTCGAGTTGCCCGCCACCGTCGAAGAAATTTTGCGCGGCGTAGATTTTTATGTTTTGACGCACATTCACCCCGACCACATAGATTTTTCGCCCGACGGAACTTTGGGCGCACCGCTTGACAAAAACATTCCGATTTTCGCGCAGAATTCGCAGGACGCAGACGCATTGAAACATTCGGGTTTTTCGAATGTCGAAATTCTCGGCGAAAATATTTTGGGCGACATTAAGTTGACGAAAACGCCCGCACGTCACGGCACGGTTAATCCTCTCGGCGAAGCTTGCGGAATAATTTTTTCTGCGCCGAACGAAAAAACTTTGTACATTGTCGGCGATTCAGTTTGGTTTGACGGCGTGCAAAATTCGTTGAAAAATTTCCGTCCCGACGTGGTGATTGTCAACGCTTGCGCCGCCGAAACCGTCGAAAACGGCAGATTAATCATGAACGACGAAGACATTGACTGTATCCGAAAAACTTTGCCGACCGCTCAGATTGTTGTTTCGCACATGGATAACGTCGCACACGCAACGATTACCCGTCACGAAATGCGCGGACTTCTTGCACGACGCGGCGTCGAAAATTATTTTATGCCGGCGGACGGACAGACTTTGGAATTTTGATTCATTGAGGAGGCAACCGGCGTGAACATCAACCTTATAAAATTCAACACCGACGTTGGCAGGACGAAACCCGCTACGCTTTTTCACGCCGAGACAGCCTGCCCGTTTTGCGATGTGGAACATTTGACCGACATTATCGAGCGCGACGGCGACATAATTTTTTTGCGCAACAAGTATAACGTCATCGAAGGTGCCGACCAATTCGTTTTGATTGAGGGACGCGAATGCAAAATCGACATGCCCGATTACCCGCAAGAAAAAATGCGCCGCGTCATCAAAACGGGCGTTCGTCACTGGCAAAATCTTTTGGCGTGCGGCAAGTACGAGGAAGTTTTATTTTTCAAGAATTACGGCGTCATGAGCGGCGGCACGATTCGGCATCCGCACATGCAACTTGTCGGCTTCCCGCACTTGAATTCCGATTTGCTTTTCGACGAGGCGGAAATTCGCGGCGTTGTCATCACACAGCGCGACGGCGTCGAGTTCAATGTTTCAAATTGCCCGCGTGTCGGCTTCGGCGAATTGAATGTTGTCGTCGAACGCGGCGGAAGTTTGGACGCACTGGCTGATTTTTTGCAGGTCGGTGTTGATTACGTCAAAAATAATTTTCAACGGAACGGCGGCAGTTACAATATTTTTTTCTATCGACGCTACGAAAAAATTTTCGCCAAAATTATGCCGCGTTATGCAACTTCGCCGTATTTCGTCGGCTACAACGTTCATTTTCTGCCGAATAACGTCGAGCGTGTTGCCGATGAGGTTCGCGAAATTTATTTCAGTCAAGAATAATCGGCGTTTCAATGTTTGCGACGCGACAAAAATTTTTTTCGGGACGGCTCCAAACTTTTTCGACGCCGAGCAAGTGATTTATCGCAATGTCGGGAATGTTTATTCCCGCGCCCAAACACGACAGTTGCAAGCCGCCCGACATGCGCGGATTTATTTCGAGCAGGAAAAATTTTTCGCCATCAAAGCGGAACTGAATATTAATCGGCACGTCGAGTTTCAATACCGACAAAATTTTTTCGGCGACGGAAATTATTTCATCGTCGAATTTTATTTCGCTGAAACGCCCGTTCGTCTTGAAACGCGGCACGACAATATTTCCCTGCGGTGTCGACAGGCAATCTACGCTGACTTCGCGCCCGTTCAGATACGGCATGACAATCAGCGGAATTTTGAAGTCGTAACGCGACAAAATTTTTTCGGCGGCGACGCGGGTAACTTTCATGTTCGGCATGTTGTGCAACGCGGAAATATTTTCAATCGAATCGTCAATCACGCGGAAAGTCAATGCGCCTTCGTCACGGGCAAGTTTGTAGCAGACGCGATTTGTCGAAGTTTTAATTTCGTCGCAGGCAGTCACGAAGTCCGAAAAATTTTTTGCGAGCCGATACGTCGGAATAATTTCGTCAAGCCCGCCCGCCGAAATGAATTCGTAAGTTGCAACTTTGTCGTCAAGAATTTTCATCAAGCGTGCGTCACGTCCGACCAAAACTTTTACGTTAAGATTTTCAAAGTCCGCCAACCGTTGAGCAATCGCCGTCAAATTCCTGCGCGGGACGAAAATATTTATCGCATGTTCGCGGCAAAAGTTCAGGCAAAAGTCAACGTAATCATCCTCGGAAATTTTTTCCGGCTCACGATACCACTCGTCGCAGGCGCGCTTGTAAATGGCGAATTCGTTTTTGTTTGAGCCGACGAACCGAAAATCGGGGTTGCCGTCGCGAATCAAATTTATCAGGTGATACGCCGTCGAAAACCAATGATTGAACCAGATACGCATAAAATTTTCCCTCCGTCAACTTATCGTCAACTTTACTTTAACCTGCATTCGTGTATAATTGCAAGGAAAATTTTCATTACGGGAGCGCGTAACTCTTTTATGGACACAGCAGAAAATACAAAGTTAAAGCCGTACCTGTCGCCGCTAAATGTTTGGGCATTGTCATTCGGTTGCGCAGTCGGTTGGGGCGCGTTCGTCATGCCGGGCACGACATTTTTACCGATTGGCGGACCGCTCGGAACTGCGTTGGGCATGGCAATCGGCGGAATCATCATGTTGATTATCGGCTACAATTATCATTTCATGATGAACAAATATCCCGACGCGGGCGGCACTTATTCATATGCAAAAAAAGTTCTCGGCTACGATCACGGCTTTTTGAGTTCGTGGTTTTTGATTTTGGTTTACATCGCGATAACTTGGGCGAACGCGACTGCCCTGCCGTTGATTTTCCGACGATTCACGGGCGACATGTTTCAATTCGGTTTTCATTACCAAATTGCGGGCTTTGATATTTGGTTCGGCGAGGCTCTGTTGAGTTTGGGCGCGTTGTGGATTTTCGGGGCAATTTGTATGCGCGGCGGCAAGTTGGCGGCTTGGGTGCAAACCGTTTGCGCGATAATTTTATTCGGCGGCGTGCTGATTTGTTTCGGTGCAGTCGTTTCGAGCGGCGTAAATGTCTTTGAAATTTCTCCGGCAATGAAGCCCGAAGGCGGCAGTTCGTTCGCGGCGATTTTCGGAATTGTCGTGTTGGCACCGTGGGCGTTCGCCGGCTTTGAATCAATTTCGCAGTCGGCGGAAGGTTTCACGTTCTCCGTGAAAAAAACTTTCGCGATTTTATTTTGCTCGGTCGTCTCGGCGGCAATGGCGTACACGTTTTTGGCGATAATCGCCATTTCGACGTTGCCCGCAGGTTGCACAAGTTGGGTTGATTACCTTGGCAACCTTGACGATTACGAAGGACTTGCGACTTTGCCGACGGCGCACGCGGTGAATTTTTTCATGGGCGACACGGGAATAATTCTTTTGGCAGTGACAATCATGGGCGGCGTTATCACGGGTCTTGTCGGAAATTACATTGCCGCAAGCCGATTGATTTACGCCTTGACGCGTGATGATTTGTTACCGCCGTGGTTCGGCAAGCTCAACGAAAATCATACACCGATGAACGCGGTATTTTTTATCATGCTGTTAAGCCTGCCGATACCGTTCCTCGGACGCACGGCAATAGCTTGGATTATCGACGTGAACACAATCGGCGCGACAATCGACTACACGTATACTTCAATCGTCACGCTGATAACTGCGCGGGCAATGGGCAAAAGTCTGCCGCAATTCACGGGAATTGTCGGTTGCGTCGTGTCGGCGATTTTTTTCCTGTATTTCATGGTGCCGAACGCGTGGACGGTCAGCGCAATGACGACGGAAAGTTATCTGATTTTGATTCTGTGGAGCATTCTCGGTTTCGTGTTCTTCCGCTACATTTTCCAGCGCGATACCGAATTGCGACGTTTCGGGCAGTCAACAATTTCATGGATTGCGTTGCTGTTTCTGATTTTCTTTACGTCAATGCTTTGGGTTCGCGAATCAACCAACGACGCCGCCAAAGAAGTTTTGGGCAACTTGAGCGAATACTACATCGAAGAAATGAACGAACACGGCATTCCGCAGAGTGACCGCGAAAAAGCCGATTCGGCGTACTATCTCGAAAATCAAATGGAAATTGTCAGTTCGTCGCTCAACAATCATAACTTCATGCAAATGGGCTTGATTGCAATTTCGCTGTTTATCATGTTCAATATTTACAATTTGATGATGAAGCGCGAAAAAAATATGGAAGTCCAAAAAGTGCAGGCGGAACGTTCCAACAAAGCGAAGTCAACTTTCCTGTCGAACATGAGCCACGACATACGAACGCCGATGAACGCGATTGTCGGTTACGTGAATTTGTCGAAGAAACTTTACAAGCTGTGCGAAAATTGCCCGCGTGAACGTTGCCCCGACGAAGTTCCGAAAAAAGCTTGCGATTATCTGAACAAAATCGACGCGTCAAGCGGTCACCTGCTCGCGCTGATTAACGATATTTTGGATATGAGCCGCATTGAGTCCGGCAAAATGGAACTTGATCCGCAAAAATCAAATTTGGTCAAGGCGTTAAACGACGTTCGTGATTTGTTCGCGACGCAAATGGAGACGAAAGGTTTAAAATTCGCCGTCAACGTCGAACACGTCATGAATAAAACCGTCATGTGCGACACGCCGCGTTTAAATCGCGTTTTGCTGAACTTGATAAGCAACGCATTTAAATTCACGCCCGAAGGCGGCGCGGTTACCGTGACTTTGCGACAGACCGGCGGCAACGAAGAAGTCGGCAACTACGAATTGCGCGTTAAAGATAGCGGCATGGGTATGACGCCCGAATTCGCCAAAAAAGTTTTCGCGGCTTACGAACGCGACAGAACCGTCAGCAATATTCAAGGCACGGGCTTGGGCATGTCGATTACGAAAAGTATCGTCGAATTGATGGGCGGCACGATTGACGTTGAAACAGAACTCGGCAAGGGCACGGAATTTATTGTGCGCGTGAATTTCCCGATTGTCGACGAACCCGACGAAGTTCCCGACGAAAATATTTCCGACACGCAACGCGAAATTGATTTCAGCAAAGTGAAATTGCTTTTGGTCGAAGATAACGAAGTCAACCGCGAAATTGCCACGCTGATTTTAACGGAATTCGGTTTTCAGCTTGACACGGCGGAGAACGGCAAAGTTGCTTACGAAAAAGTTGCGATGTCGAAACCCGGCGATTTCGACGTTGTATTGATGGATGTTCAAATGCCCGTCATGAACGGCTACGAAGCCACGGCGAAAATCCGTCAGCTGTCCAATCAGAAACTGGCGAATATCCCGATTATCGCAATGACGGCGAACGCGTTCACGGAAGATATTCAAGCCGCGAAAGATGCGGGCATGGACGGACACATTGCCAAACCGCTCGACATTCCGAAAATGATTGAGACACTCACGGAGGTCTTGAAATAATTTTGCGTGTTCGCTCGTTCAAGGTCAATCGTGAATTTGAGTTTTTGTTATCTACTTTCTTTCGGCAGCGAAAGAAAGTAGCAAAGAAAGCTGCGCCTGCGCGGCGGGCGAGGCAGTGCGTTTTCGCGTTGAACCGGTCGTTTCGTAACGCTTTTGGCCGACGGTATTTGCATCACGCAAATGCGTCGGCTGGGAGCCGTCATCCGTGACGGCTCCAATTTTCGCATTACGAATTGCAGTTTTCGGGAGCTGATAATTTTGTATGGTTTACGCAGTTTTACAGCAGTATTTTTGTTGGGCACCGTGATTTTTTTGTGCGCGGGTTGCATGTCAAGTTACACGCATTTGGGGATTGACGACGCCAAACGAATCATGAAGACGAATCCGAACGCGATTATTTTGGATGTTCGCACGCCCGAAGAATTCGACAAAAAACATATCAAAGGCGCGACGTTACTTCCGATTGAAAATCTGCGCTCAGGTAATTTGTCCAAACTGCCCGACAAAGACAGACCGATTTTTGTTTACTGTTGGACGGGACGACGCGCCGAAGATGCCGCAGAACTTTTGACAAAACGCGGCTACACGAAAGTTTACGATTTCGGCGGGCTGATTGATTGGACGGGCGAAGTCGAAGGTTCCGACGTGAAATAATTTTTCGGGGAGGTCAACGCCAATCGAATACAGATTTTTAAAGTTATTGAGCCGCGTGATTTGTCTTTTGCCGCTGAAATTTTCCGTGGCGTGCGGAAAAGCTTTGGCAAATTTTTTGTGGATGTTTATTCCGCCAAAACGAAAAAAAATTGCCGTCGACAATGTCAAAAATTGTTTGAACGTTTCAAACGACGAAGCGGAACGAATTGCAAAAGCCGGCTCCGTTCAACTCGGTTCGATTTTTATGGAAGTGCTTGCCTTGCCGAAAATCAAACCGAACATGCGCGATTACGTAAAAATTGTCGGGCTGGAACATTTGACGAATTATATTTCGGCGACGGGACGCGGTGGCATTATCATTACGGGTCACAACGACAACTGGGAACTCATGGGCGGTGCTTTTGCGCAATACGGCATTCCGCTTGTCGGTGTCGCCAAAAAGCAACGTTCCGAAGGCGCGGACAAATTCATCTGCGAATATCGCGAACTTGTCGGCATGCACATAACTTATCGCAACGACGTTCGCGAAATGTACAAATTGCTTGACGCGGGACATTTTATCGGCTTGATTATGGATCAGGATGTCGGGCGCACGGACGGCGTTGTCGTAAAATTTTTCAACCAAGCGACAAACTTCGTGACGGGCGCGGCGAGTATGTCACGGTTCCGCAAAGTTCCGATTTTCCCCGCGTTCATGCACAGAAATTCCGACGGCACGCACACGCTTGAAGTTTTTCCGCCGCTGTTCGTTGAAAAAACTTCCGACAAGCACGCCGACTTAAAATTGATGACGCAGAAACTTGCGACGCTGATTGAACAACACATAAAAAAATTTCCCGACGAATGGTTTTGGTTACACGACCGTTGGAAGTCAATGCGCGTTGAATTTTCGCCAGAAGAGGTTGCCGAATTCAATCGCGAGCTGAAAATTTAAAGTCAGTTAAAAATATTTGGCGTGGCAGGAAAATTTTCGATGCCTGTTGAAAATATCAATCGACACTAGTGAATTATGCGGGGTGGTTACTGTGGCAAAACTCAACATGAAAAATTGCGCGCACTGTCATAAAATTTTCTTGTCGGTTCTCGGCGAAAATGTTTGTCCCGAATGTCGCGCTTACGAAATGACGCTTGAGGAGGACGTTAAAGAATACGTGCGTGACCATCCCGGCGTTACGGTTCGCCAACTAATCGACGAGACCGGCGCGCCCGACAGATTGATTTGGCGCATGATTCGACAGGGAGCTTTTGAAAACGCCAGCGGGCTTGAAGTTCAATACCCTTGCGGAAGATGCGGCAAGATGATTACCAAAGGTGCCTATTGCGACGAATGCGCCGTCAAGCTCAAAATGGAAGCGAAAAAATTTGCCGACGCGATGAAGATGCGAACTCGTGCCGCCGAAAAAGGTGCCACGATACGCGGCGGTTCATCGAAAACTTATTCAAACACAATGTACAACGAAATAGACGACGCCAAAAACTGAAAAATTTTTCCCGCCGATTGCGCGGGATTTTTTTTTGCTCGACGTGTTATAATGCGACAAAAATTTTTCACGAGGTAAAAACATGAAACGAATTTTCCTTGATGATTTGACTGCCGAAAAAATCACAATCAGCGGCGACGACGCCCGTCATTTGGCATATTCGCTCAGAGCGCGACGCGGCGACAGATTGACAGCCGTCGACAGAGCCGGCAGACGTGCAGTCATTGAGCTGACCGATTTCGACAGGAACGCGATTAACGCTCAACGTGTCGGCGAACTTCAACCGGTTGCCGTCGACAAAAAAATTATTTTGGCGGACTGCCTGCCGAAACAAAATCGTTTCGACACGATTATCGAAAAAGCCACGGAACTCGGCGTCGACAAAATTCAGCCGCTTATTTCCGAAAGGACAATCGCCCGCCCGAATAATTTACGCGAAAAAGCGAAACTCGAACGTTGGCAACGAATCGCGAAAGAGGCCGCCGAACAATGCGCACGCGACACCGTGCCCGAAATCGGAAGTATCCGCGAACTGGATGATTGGCTTAAAACAATTATGCCGCTTGATGAAAAAAATTTTTTCCTGCTGTTTTGTTGGGAACGTGAGCAAGATACAACTGTCCGCGAAGTTTTGAGCGCGTATAAAAATTCTTGCGCGGACAAAGATCTTATCGTGCTGATTGGTCCCGAAGGCGGATTTTCGGAGCGTGAAGTTCGTGAAATAAAATTTGCGGGCGGAGTCAGCGTCACTCTCGGCAACCGCGTTTTGAAAACCGATACTGCGGCAATTTCTGCTTTGGCGATGATTAACTATGAATTCATGTGATAAAGGGACAAGGGACAAGGGGCAAGGGACAAGTTTCAATTCCCATGTGATTGGCTCCCCGTTGATACAAAAAAAATTTTTCTTCGTGACGCTCGGTTGTAAAGTCAATCAATACGAATCGGAGGCAATGCAAAAACTTTTCGAGGCTGCGGGTTACGTTGCGGCCGGCGAAATTTCGGACGCTGATGTTGTCGTCGTCAACACCTGCACGGTCACGGCGGTCAGTTCGCAAAAATCGCGGCAGATGATTCGTCGTGCGGCGGGCGCGAATCCGAATTCAATCGTGGCGGTTGTCGGCTGTTACGCTCAATCCGAGCCCGAAGTTGTCGCGGCGATTGACGGCGTCGATGTCGTTGTCGGCACGAAGGACCGGACGCGAATCGTTGAACTTGTCGAGGCGGCTTTTAATCAGCGCGAAAAAATTTTTCAAGTCGGCACGGTCGACGAAATTCATGACTTTGAAGAACTTCCGCACGCTCCTCAACGCACGCGGGCTTTCCTGAAAATCGAGGACGGCTGCAACAATTTCTGTTCGTACTGCATAATTCCGTTTGTGCGCGGGCGCGTTCGCAGTCGAAGTCTTGAAAGTATCCGCGACGAATGTTTGAAACTCAAATCCGCCGGCTTCAAGGAAATTGTTTTGACGGGAATTCACGTCGGAGCATACGGGCGCGACTTCCACGAAAAAATTTCTTTGGTTGACGCGGTAAAAACAGTTTTGGACGCCGCCAATCCCTTGCGACTTCGTTTGGGTTCGATTGAGCCGGTCGAGTTGACGGACGAATTGATTGCGTTGATTAAATGCGACGAACGAATTTGTAACCATGTGCATTTGCCGTTGCAGTCGGGCAGTGACGAAATTTTGAAAGCAATGCACCGCCCGTACACGACGAAAAATTTTGCGGAATTGACTGCGCGGCTTGTCGACGAAGTACCGGAAATTTCAATCGGCACGGATTTAATTGTCGGCTTCCCCGGCGAAACGGAAAAACTTTTCGCAGACACGTTGAACTTTATCCGCAGTCAACCGTTCAGCAAAATTCACGTGTTCCCGTATTCTGCGCGTGCGGGCACGGTTGCGGCGAGTTTGCCGAATCAAATTCCGTCGTCGACGAAAAAACTTCGCGCAGGTTCCGCACTGGAAATTTCACGTGACAAGTCGAAAACTTTTGCTGAACGATTAATCGGGCGTGAAGTCGAAATCATTGCCGAAACTTCACAGGACGGGCTTGTCGACGGCTTGACGAAAAATTATATTCGCGTTTATCTTCCAGACGAAAATATTCCGCTAGGCGAAGTCATTAAAGTTCGCGTCGAAAAAATTTTCCGTGACGGTGTTATCGGTAAACTTTGGAGGTGATGAATCATGCGTAAAAAATTTCGTAAACTTTTGTCGGCAACTTTGATTGTCGGCACGCTGACTTTTGCGCCCGAAATTTGCGGCGTCGAAAATTTTCCCGTGGCTTGTGCGGAAGTCAAAATGTACACGGCAATGGGCGCGGATTACGGCAACGAACTTGAATCGCAGGACATTGTTAAACTTCGTGCCCGCGACAAGGCGATTAAAAATGCCGTGAAGCAAGCCGGCGTTTACCTGAAAACTTATTCGCGCAGTGTCAATTCCGAACTCACCGACGACGAAGTTTTGGCGATAACGAGCAACAGTTACGAACTTGTCGGCGAAGTTCAATATAACCGCGTGACGAAACAGGTTACCGACCAGATTATTTTGATTGTTTGGGAAGCGACGGTTAATGTCAACGTCGACGACGGCGAAATTTCCAAGTGGTTCAAGCGCGACGACCGCGACCGTTCGACGCTGATTAGTCAGACCCGCGAATCACAAGTTGCCGCCGAAGAGAACGACCGCAAAGTTGAAGACTTGCGCAAACGTGCCGCAAATGTTTCCGACGACGCGGGACGTGCTCAACTTCAAGCCGAATTCAAAACTGCCGACAACGAATTTTTGTCGAATCAAAAAGTCGAGGAAGGCACGCGGCTTGCTTATCAACAGAAATTCGACGAGGCGATTCAACTTTACACGGAGGCGATTGACCTTAAGCCCGACAATGCCGAAGCTTACAACATGCGCGGAAATATTCGCAACAGCGTCGCGTTGACTAAGATACTTGTCGACAAAAATGTTCCCGAAGGCAAACGGTTGCGCAAGCAGGCACTCGACGACCTCAATCGCGCAATTCAGCTCAAGCCCGATTATTCGGAGGCTTACGGCAACCGCGGCTTTGTTTACTACATGGCGAAAGATTATTCTGCGGCGATAAAAGATTTTGACCGTGCAATTCAATTCGACCCGCACAACGCTCAGAATTACATTTATCGTTCGCTGTACTGGAGATTTGTTGCCAAAGATAACGGACGTGCGCTCGCCGATTTGAACAAAGCCGTTGAGCTGGAGCCGACTGCTCATGCTTACATGAATCGCGCAGGTTTTTATCGTCTCGATTTGAAAAATTTTTCGGCGGCGATTGACGACTACACGCGGGCGATTGAGCTTGAGACGTTTGAATACATGATTGGTTATTATTACTACAGCCGCGCCGAGTGTTACCAAAATTTGCAACGTTACAACGAAGCGATTGACGATTACACGCGGGCGATTGAACTTATGACTCGCGACGATAACTTCAAGAAACTGATTCCGTTCGCTTACATGAAACGCGGCAAGTGTTACGAAGCTCTAGGCGACAACGCGAAAGCTCAAGCCGACATGAAAAAATACAACGAACTCAAATAAACTTGTCACTTGTCAACTAAAAAATTTCTTGTCACCCGCCGCTTGTGTGTTGTACAATGCACGAAAAATTTTTATTGAGGAGTGATTCATTTTGACCGGTAGCGAAACGAAAACCGTCAGCGACGAAACCAGAATGTTCAGCTTCGGCATTGAAGAAAACCGCGCCGAAAAAATTATCCGGAACGCATATAAAGCAATGACTGCCAAAGGCTATAATCCCGTGCATCAACTGGTTGGTTATCTTTTGAGCGGCGACCCCGCTTACGTGACGAGCCACATGGAAGCACGCAGCCAAATTCGCAAAGTCGAGCGCGACGAACTGTTGGAAGAACTTGTGCGCACGTATCTTGAACGGCTGGAGGGCAAAGCGTGAGAGTTTTGGGCTTGGACATCGGCGACAAAACAATCGGCGTGGCGGCAAGTGACCCTTTGGGCTGGACTGCGCAGGGCGTCGAGACGATTAACCGCACGTCCAACAAAAACGATTTGAAACGTTTGCGCGAACTGGTTGCCGAATACGAAGCGAAAATTTTTGTTATCGGACTTCCCAAAAACATGGACGGCACGGAGGGCGAACGTTGCGAATTCGTCAAAAGTTTTGCGGCGAAAATTGCGGCGGCTCTTCCGAATGTCGAACAAAATTTTTGGGACGAACGATTGAGCACGGTTGCGGCAACGCGCACTTTGGTCGAAGCGGATTTGAGTCGCAGAAAACGCAAAAAAGTTATCGACAAGATGGCAGCGGTTTATATTTTGCAAGGTTGGCTTGACAGCCGGAGAGGAGATTTTTAAATGACTGATAAACGCAACGAACAAATTCCCGACGAGGAAAATTTTTCGGACGACGACGGCATTATCGTCGAAATGACGGACGACGACGGCAACAGTTATTTTTACGTCGAGGAAATGGTTATTCCCGTCGGCAATGACAAATTCGCGCTTTTGGTCGAACTTCACGACGAACACGAACACGGTTGCGATTGCGGCTGTGATTGCGATTGTGATGACGACGTTATCATTGCCAAAATCGTCACGAACGCGGACGGCGAAGATGAATATATCGAACCTACCGACGAAGAATTCGAGGCTGTGCAGGCGGCTTACGAAAAAATTTTGGATGAGGACGAAACGACTTGAGCGAGCCCGACGACAAAAAATTTTCCGACGACGAAGAGACTAAAATTCCTTCGCGACGTTCCGAAAAAATTTCTTTCGCGGACAACGTGCGTGATTCGTTGAGCGATTTTTTTGACGAAATTTCTTGGAAGTACATTGCGGCGGTTGCGGGCGCGGTGACGTTTTGCATTTTGGTTGTCGGCGCGATGATGATTTTCGCCAATCCCGACGTTGCGCACATTCAACAACCTGCCGCGTCAACCGAAGTCGAATCGCCCGAAAACGTCATTGAAAAACGAATCAACATAAAAATTCGCGACGGTATGTCCACTTCCGAAATTGCCGAACGTCTTGCCGAAAAAGGCATAATTGACTCAAGCTTGAAGTTCAGATTTTTTGCACGACTGCGCGGCTATGACGACAAACTTCGTCCCGGTTCATACACTTTCACGGCGAACATGAGCGATGATGACGTTTTTGCCAAACTGTTGACGGGCGAAAAGAAACTTATTCAATTCACCGTGCCGGAAGGTTTCGGCGTCAAAGAAATTGGCGAGCGTCTGCAAAATCTTGATCTTGCCGACAAAAACGACTTCATTAAAGCGGCGGAAAATTTCGCACCGTATGACTACATGCGCAAGCGGCAAAATGTTTTCTATGCGGCGGAAGGTTTTTTGTTCCCCGACACCTACAACGTCGAAAGCGACATGGACATTGACGAAATTTTAAATTTGATGGCGCGGAATTTCGACGAACGCTTGACGCCCGAAATGCGCACTCACGCCGAACAAATGGGCTTGTCCGTTTACGACTTGATAACTTTGGCGTCGCTGGTCGAACGCGAAGTTCGTTTCCCCGAAGACAGACCGATTGTCGCGCAGGTTTTTTTAAAGCGTCTGAAACTCAACATGCCGTTGCAAACAGATGCGTCATTGCAATATTTGATGGACACGCCGAAAGAGGACGTGACGATTGCCGACACGGAAATTGATTCGCCGTACAATACTTATCAGCACGTCGGCTTGCCGCCCGGTCCGATTGCGAATCCCGGCATGGCGTCAATCGAAGCGGTTTTGCACCCGTCGGAAACGGAGTATCTTTATTTTGTCGCCGACCGCAACGGGCACAATCATTACGCCTTCACTTACGAGGAGCATTTAAATCTTGTCAATCAATATCGTTAAAGGAACTAGGAACAAGGAACCAGGAACTAGTGAGTTTAAAGGGATGAGACTAGTCCCTAGTTCCCGCTTCCTAGTTCCTAAGCCGGAACTGCTTGCACCTGCGGGAAATTTTGAGAAACTGCAAACCGCGTTGATTTACGGAGCCGACGCCGTTTATTTCGGCGGAGAAAATTTCAGCTTGCGGGCGTTCGGCGACAACTTCACCCGCGAAGAAATTTTGCAGGCTGTCGAATTTACGCACGCACTCGGCAAAAAAATTTATGCGGCGGTCAACATTTACGCTCACAACGCCGACTTCGACGAACTTGCCGACTACCTGAAATTTTTGGACGCGGCGAAAGTCAATGCAATTTTGGTTTCCGATTTGGGCGTCATGGCTTTGGCGCGGAAAATTACCGATTTACAAATTCACGTCAGTACACAAGCCAACGTCACGAATTTTCACGCGGCAAATTTTTTTCACGAACTCGGAGCAAGTCGAATCGTTTTGGCTCGCGAACTTACCCGCGACGAAATTGTTGACATCAAAGCGAACTGCGCGGCGGAACTTGAAATTTTCGTGCATGGCGCAATGTGCATTTCCTATTCGGGACGTTGCTGGCTGTCGAAATTTTTGACGGAACGCGACGCCAATCGCGGAGCTTGCACGCACTCTTGTCGCTGGAAATATAATTTGGTCGAAGAAACGCGGGACGGCGAATTTTTTCCCGTTGCGGCGGACGAACGCGGCAGTTACGTCATGAACTCGAAAGATTTATGTCTGTTGCCGTATATCGGCGAAGTCATCAAAAGCGGTGTGTCGTCGCTCAAAATCGAAGGTCGCATGAAAAGCGTCAATTACGTTGCGGGCGTCGTCAAAGTTTATCGGGCGGCAATTGATTCGTTCTGCGACAATCCCGAAAAATTTTTTGTGCGCGATGAATGGATTGACGAACTCGACAAAGTTGCTCACCGACCGTACACGACAGGATTTTTTCTCGGCGACGGCAAGCCCACGGAAATTTACGACACGTCGAAGCCGAAGCGTTCGGCTAATTTTTTGGGTATCGTTCGCGAATTCGACGCGGCGACAATGACGGCGACGATTGAACAACGCGGAAAATTTTCCGTTGGCACGCAAGCAGAATTTTTGCAACCGCACGACGAAACTTTTTCACAGACGATAACCGAAATGCGCGACGTTGACGGCGAAGAAATTTTCAGCGCGCCGCACGCTCAACAAATCGTAAAAATTCCGATCGACAAGCCTGTTGAAATTTGGTCACTTATGAGGGAGACAATTTAATCATGGAAAAATTTATCGAACTTGTTCGGGACATGCACGCCGAATGTTACGAATTCGTTCTGCAGAAAATTATTTCGCAAAAAATTCCCGTCGCAATGTTTTCAGGCGGTGATGTAAAAAATTCTTTCGAGACTGCCAAAAATTTTCGCAAGCAACTGAACTTGACGCACTTTATCACGCTGTCGGAAGAAAATTTTTCGGCGGATTTTGAAGTTGTTTCCGTGCGTGAGGCGATTGACAAACATTTTCGCCCCGAATATATTTTTGCGCTCAGCGTGATAGATGCACGTTTTGCCGCGAAAAATTTTCCGTCAAGCAAAATTCTTTGTCTCGAACGCGACAATACGGAAGAAATTTACGATACATTCATGAACAATTTGCCCGCGTTGAAAAAAGTTTATGACGCGCTGATTGACGAAGAATCCAAAAAAACTTTTCGCGGCTATTGGCTCGGCAACGTTTCCAATCAGCTGAACAAAATTCATCACGCGAAAAATCCGCATTATTTGGTACCGGGCTTTATTCCCGAAAAAGGCGCGATTGTCTTTGATGTCGGCTCTTACGACGGCGGAACTTGTCTGCGATTCACGGAACGCGGCTTTAAAGTTTACGGCTTTGAACTCGACAAAAATCTTTTCAAATATGCGGCACAGGTCGCCCAAGAAAATAATTTCGTCGTGGAAAATGTCGGGCTCGGCTCGCACAAACACACGGCGAATTATCGTCCGCTCGACGGAGGCTCGACGCACCTTGACGACGACGGCAGCGAAGTCGCGCAGATTATCACGCTCGACAGCTACGTTCGCGAAAAAAATATTCCCCGCGTCGATTTAATCAAACTCGACGTTGAAGGTGCCGAACTCGACGTTTTGAAAGGCGCGACAGTCACAATTTCCCGATTCAAGCCGATTTTGCTTTTGAGCGCGTATCACAAGTGGGACGACTTTTGGACGCTCATGGATTTCGTCAAGCAGTTAAATCCCGAATACGAATTCGCAATGCGACAATTCTGCGTTTCACCCGAAGATGAACCGTTTACAAACATCGACGAAGAATTTCAGCGGCGACTTGCGCTTTGTGGATTGGAACCGTGTTACAAAAACTTTAACGAATGTGTGTTGCTTGCCCGTTAGGAGTTGACAACGTGAGTAATATTTTGAAAAATATTGCACGAGCCGAAGTGCTCAGCTTGAAAGATTGTGTTGCCTGCGCGGACGGGCAAGTCGTCAGTAAAACGCTGATTCAAAATAACGGCGTCGGTATTACACTGTTTGCTTTCGCGAAGGGCGAAGGTATCAGCACGCACGAATCAAAAGGCGACGCGCTTGTTACCGCTCTCGAAGGCACGGGACGAATCACAATTAACGGCGAAAATTTCACGCTCAAAGTCGGTCAATCAATCGTCATGCCCGCCAACAAGCCGCACGCGGTTTACGGCGAAGAAGATTTTAAAATGTTGTTGGTCGTGGCATTTCCGCCCGATTTTCGCGACGTATAATTTTTGGAGTTGACAACATGAGTATCTTTGGAAAAATTTTCGGCGGCGGCGAAGATGCCGAAACAATTCAAACCGTCAAACTTGAAAACGGCGTGCGCAAAGCCGGTCGCATTCAAGGTCGCGTGCAAGGTGTCGGCTGTCGATTTTTCGTTCAATCCAACGCAAAAAGTCTCGGTATTACCGGTTGGGTAAAAAATATGTCTGACGGATCCGTCACGATGGAATTGCAGGGCGAAGCGGCAACCGTCGAACATCTCATAAACAAAATCAAAAAGGGCAACGACTGGATTCGCGTCACCGCGTCCGAATTTGAAAATTTGCCCGTTGTGGAAGGAGAGAATACATTTGCAATCCGCTACTGACGGCGTCAACGTCAAAAGAATTTTGGTTTTGAACGGACCGAACTTAAATTTGCTCGGCACGCGTGAACCCGAAATTTACGGACGAACGACGCTTGCCGACATTGAAGAAATTTTGCGTGCGCGTGCAGCTCAAGCCGGCGTTGACGAAATAGATTTTTTGCAGTCAAATTTTGAAGGCGAACTTGTCGAGGCGATTCAAAAAGCTCGCGGACGTTACGATTTCATTTTGCTCAACGCCGGAGCTTTGACGCACTACAGCATTGCACTTCGTGACGCGATAGCCGCCGTGCCCGTGCCCGTCATTGAGTTGCATTTATCGAACATTCACCGCCGCGAAGAATTTCGCCACACGTCAGTTATCGCGCCCGTCGTCATGGGACAAATTTGCGGTTTCGGCGTCGACAGCTACATTGCCGCGCTCGACATTGCAATTCGCCGAATCAGTCGTGATACCAAATGAATACGGATTTTGATTTCAGCGGACTCATTGCGCGTCTGTACAAAAAAATTTCCGCCGAAGAAGTCGACGCGGCTTCGACAACGAAAGACGCCGATATAATTCCCTTCAGCGGTGCTCGCAGCGTCAGTGCCGCTTCGATGAACCCGAACTTTGATTTCAACGGACGGCTTGCGCGTTTGAACGACAAAATTTCCGCCGAAGAAGTCGACGCGGTTTTGATAACGAAAGACGCCAATGTAACTTACTTCAGCGGTTTTCTCGGCGACAGTGCGGCTCTGTTCGTCGGGGACAATTTTCGCAAACTTGTCACGGACGGTCGCTACACCGAACAGGCCAAACGTCAATCAAAAAATTTTCAAATCGTCGAACACACGGACGGGCTTTATAAAAAAATCGTCGAAGAAATAAAATCTTCCGGTGCAAAAAAAATCGGCGTCGAAGCAACCGTTATGACTGTCGCACAGCACGATTATCTTGCGCGGGAAATTGTCGGCGTCGAATTTAAATCGCTTGAGTTTGACACGCTCAGGCAGGTCAAAGACGCGTCGGAAATCGAAATGATTCGCAAGGCGTGCGAAATCGCCGATAACGCGTTCACAAAAATTTTGGAAGTCATCAAGCCCGGTGTTCGCGAGATTGAAGTTGCGGCGGAGCTGGAATATTTCATGCGCAAACTCGGCTCGGAACGTGCGGCGTTCGATACGATTGTTGCGTCGGGAATTCGCGGCTCACTTCCGCACGGAATTGCCACGGAGAAAAAAATCTGCGCGGGCGAATTGGTCACGATGGATTTCGGCGCGACATTCGGCGGTTACTGTTCGGATATGACGCGCACGGTTGCCGTCGGAAAAATTTCTCTTGAGCAGAAAAAAATTTATGACGCCGTTTATGACGCGCAACTTTACGGCTTGGAACTTATTTCGGCGGGCAAAAGTTGCAAAGAGATTGACACGGCTGTTCGCGACCGCTTGAGAGATGCCGATTACGGAGAATTTTTCGTGCACAGTCTCGGTCACGGCGTCGGCTTGGAAATTCACGAGGAACCGCGCTTGAGTAGTCTGAGCACCTGCGAACACCTTTTGCCGAACATGATTGTCACGGACGAACCCGGCGTTTACATCAAAAATTTCGGCGGCGTGCGAATCGAAGACACCGTGCTTGTCAAAGACGGCGTTTCCGAAGCGTTGACGTGTTCGCCGAAAACTTTAATTGAGCTGTAACAACTGCTGAAAGCTAAAAGCTGACAGCTGAAAGCTAAAAATGGAGGTCGATACCAATGATTTCAAGTACAGATTTTCGCACAGGTTTAACGATTGAGATTGACGGCTCGGCGTGGCAAGTCGTCGAATTCCAGCACGTCAAGCCCGGCAAAGGCGCGGCGTTCGTTCGCACGAAAATTAAAAACGTCGAAACCGGCGCGGTCGTCGAACGCACTTTCAATCCCAACGAAAAAATGCCGCCCGCTCGCATCGAAACAACCAGGATGGAATTTTCCTACGAAAACGACGGGCAATATGTTTTCATGGACACAACGACTTACGATCAAATTGAACTCACAAAAGAGCAACTCGGCAACGCGCTGAATTTCTTGATGGAAAACATGGAAGTCAACCTGCAGACGTTCAAAGGGCGCATTATCGGCGTCAACCTGCCGAATTCCGTTGAATTGAAAGTTGTCGACTGCGAACCCGCCGTAAAAGGCAACACCGCAACCGGCGCGACGAAAAATGCAACGCTTGAAACCGGTTACGTCGTTCGCGTGCCGCTGTTCATCAACGAAGGCGACGTTTTGCGAATCGACACTCGCACCGGCAACTACATCGAACGCGCTTGAAACTGCAATTTGAAATTAGGAGTTAGGAATTAAGAATTGTTCCGGTGATACGAATTTAATTACTCATTCTTAATTCCACATTCCAAATTAAAAAAGTCCCGCCGCTCAAATTCGAGTGACGGGATTTTTTTTGCGTTTTGACGAAAATTTTTCACTTGCCCATTGCTTTTAAGCAGGCGGCGCGATTATTTTTCGCCAGTGTGTGATTCGGATTAATTTCCAGAGCTTTGTCGAAGTCTTTTAACGCCCGTTCGTATTGCTTCAAGTTGAAGTAAGCGACGCCGCGATTGATGTACGCGTTTGCATAATTTGGATTGATTTGAATTGCCTTGTTGAAGTCCTGAATAGCCCGCTCGTATTGTTTTAATCCGTCATTGTAAGCGATGCCGCGATTGTAGTACGCATCGGCATAATTGGGATTGATTTGAATCGCCTTGTCGAAATCTTGAATAGCCCGCTCGTGTTGTCCAAGTTTGTAGTAAGCCCAGCCGCGATTGTAGTACGCGTTGGCATAATTCGGATTGAGTTGAATCGCCTTGTCGTAATCCTGAATAGCCCGTTCGTATTGATTCAAGTGACGGTAAGCGACGCCGCGATTGTTGTACGCATCGGCATCATTCGGATCGAGTTGAATCGCCTTGTCGTAATCCTGAATCGCTCGCTCGTATTGTCCGAGGTCGTCGTAAGCATAGCCGCGATTGGTGTACGCCATTGCAAAATTCGGATTGAGTTGAATCGCCTTGTCATAATCTTGAATCGCCCGCTCGTATTGCTTCAATCCGTCATTGTAAGCGACGCCGCGATTGTTGTACGCCTTAGCATCATTCGGATTGAGTTGAATGGCTTTGTCGTAATCCTGAATCGCCCGCTCGTATTGTTTCAAGTCACGGTAAGTGTTGCCGCGATTGTAGTACGCGTTGGCATCATTCGGATTGAGTTGAATCGCCTTGTCGTAATCCTGAATCGCCCGCTCGTATTGTTTTAATCCGTCATTGTAAGCGTTGCCGCGATTGTTGTAAGCCTCCGCATAATTCGGATTGAGTTGAATCGCCTTGTCGTAATCTTGAATAGCCCGCTCGTATTGATTCAAGTGACGGTAAGCGATGCCGCGATTGTAGTACGCCTTCGCGAAATTCGGATTGAGTTGAATGGCTTTGTCGTAATCCTGAATCGCCCGC
>JAFUYE010000038.1 GCA_017470715.1 Selenomonadaceae bacterium | reverse complement strand
GTTGAGCGAGACGGATTTGCAGGCAGTGGTTGAGCAGTTAAATCAGAGACCGCGAAAATGTTTGGGTTACAAATCACCGTGGGAAGTGTGGTTTTCTACCCCGTTGCACTTCGTTTGACAATTCAAGTGCCCAAAAGAAAACCTCACGCTCACCAGTTCGCGTTCGCCAAAAGAAAAGGGCACTCCTGCGGAGAGCTTGGGCGTTCGTAAAGTCAGCGTGTCGGCTGCGGTCAAGTACTTGTGCCGGCAGGTGAAACATCCTGTTTCAACCGCCGGCGCGGCGCAAATGCTTGCCAGCGCGCATTTGCCCATGACGACCGGATTTTCGTCAGACGATTAAAATTTTTTCGGGAGTGTGATTTTATTGAAACCGTGTGAACTTTGTCCGCGAATGTGCCGCGTCGACCGCGTGAAAAATTTCGGATTCTGCAAGGCGGGCGAAAATCTTCGCGTTGCGTTGGTCAGCCTGCACAAGTGGGAGGAACCGTGTCTTGTCGGCGAAAACGGCGCGGGCACGATTTTTTTCGCGAACTGTAATTTGAAATGCGTTTACTGCCAAAATTTTTCAATCAGCCACGAAAGTTACGGCGCGGAAATTTCCGTTGAACGTCTTGCCGAAATTTTTTTGGAGCAACAAAATCGCGGGGCGGCGAACGTCGAACTTGTCACGCCCACACATTACGCCGAAAAAATCTGCGCGGCGATTGACATTGCCAAAAGTCGCGGGCTTAAATTGCCGATTGTTTGGAACTCGAACGGCTACGAAAATATTTCGACGCTGGAACTTTTGCAGGGACGTGTCGATATTTTTTTGCCCGACGTGAAATATTTTTCCGACGACGCCGCGAAAATTTTTTCTGCCGCGCCGAATTATTTTGCAATCGCTCAAGCCGCCGTCAAAAAAATGTTTGAAATTGTCGGTGCCGCGCAGATTGTCAACGGGCAGATGATTCGCGGGATGATTGTCCGTCATTTGGTTTTGCCGAACTTTCGCCGCGACGCAATGAAAATTGTCGATTGGCTTTACGAGACTTTCGGCGACGAAATTTTTATCAGCTTGATGAATCAATACACGCCGATTTACCGCGCATTTGAGTACAAAAAAATCAGCCGCAAGTTGACGACGTTTGAATATCAATCCGTCGTCGACCACGCGACCGAGTTGGGCGTTACAAATTGTTTCGTGCAAGTCGGCAAGACCGCCGACGAAAAATTTATTCCGAACTTTGACTTGAGCAACGTTTAGCCGAGGAAATTGTTGTAATCGACGAATTCAAGTCCGAGAGCTTCGGCGACGTTTTTGTTGGTGAGTTTGCCGTCAATCGTGTTGAGACCTTTGGCAAGTCCCGCGTCGTCTTTGCAGGCAGCCTTCCAACCTTTGCCGGCAATTTTCAGCGCGTAAGGCAAAGTTGCGTTCGTCAAAGCAAGCGTCGACGTTCTCGACACCGCGCCCGGGATATTGGCAACAGAATAATGAATCACGCCGAATTTCTCAAACGTCGGGTTGTCGTGCGTCGTGACACGGTCGCAAGTGGCAATGGAGCCGCCTTGATCAATCGCAACGTCGATTATAACCGAGCCGCGTTTCATGGTTTTAACCATTTCTTCCGTGACGAGTTGCGGAGTTTTCGCGCCCGGAATCAAAACTGCGCCGACAAGCAAATCAGCCTGTTTCGTCCAATGCGCGATATTGTAACTGTTGCTCATAACCGTGCAGACTTTTCCGCCGAAAATGTCATCAAGGTAACGGAGCCGCTCAATCGACAAATCGATAATCGTGACGCGTGCCCGCATACCGAGCGCGATTTTCGCCGCGTTCGTGCCGACGACACCGCCGCCGATAATGACGACTTGACCGGATTCGACGCCGCTCACACCGCCGAGCAACACGCCGCGACCGCCGTATTGACTTTCCAAAAATTGTGCGCCGAGTTGAATTGACATGCGTCCCGCAATTTCGCTCATCGGTGCAAGTAACGGTAAACTTCTGCCGTCACGTCCCACAACAGTTTCATAAGCAATGCCCGTGACTTTTTTGTCGAGCAGAGCTTTCGTCAACGCGGGTTCCGGCGCAAGATGCAAATACGTGAACAGAATTTGCCCGTCGTGGAAAAGTTCATATTCGGGTTCAAGCGGTTCTTTGACTTTGATGATAAGTTCTGCGTCGTCGAAGATTTTTTTCTTATCGTCAACGATTTTCGCGCCGACAGCCATATAATCGATGTCCTCGAAGCCGGAGCCGATACCCGCCGTTTGCTCAATCAAAACCGTGTGACCCGCCTTGACGAGCGCATCTGCACCCGCAGGCGTCAAACCTACGCGATTTTCGTTGTTCTTGATTTCCTTTGACACGCCGATAATCATAATGCAAACCTCCAAACTGCAATGCGCAATGCGTAATGCGTAATTGATAGCACGGGATTATACACCGCTTGAAAAAATTTTTCAATCATCGGAAGTCATGGCGATAAACTCTTCGGAGGACATCGGAACGTAACCTTTCTTGCCGTCGAAATCGGGCTTGCCGTTTTTGTCGTCGAAAGTCGTTCGGCAACGCGGAAAATTTAAGCAACCCCAAAAGTCGCCGTTTTTGCCGTGACGTTTGACTAAAGCACTGCCGCACGTCGGACATTTCGGCGCGTTTTCGTCAGGAAAATTTGGCTTGCCTTTATCGTCGTCGAAAGCGGTCTTGCACGTCGGGTAATTTGTGCAACTCCAAAATTCACCGTTTTTGCCGCGTAGCTTGACCAAAGCATTGCCGCAATTCGGACATTTGAAAGTACCTTCGGCAACGGAAAAATTTGCCGTCATTGCGTCGTTGACAAGTTCGCGAGTGAAATTAACTTGCCCGTCCAAAAAATTTTCTAACGTACCGTCGCCGTCGCTCATCGAGTGCAATTTATCTTCCCAAATTGCCGTTGCGTCGGGATAAGTCATTTCATCGGGCAGGGCGTCAATCAGCAGGTAAGCGCGTGCCGTCGGTTGCAAAATTTTTTTCTTGCCGACACGCAAAAATTCCCGCTGAATCAAGTCGTCGATAATCGCCGCCCGTGTCGCTTCCGTGCCGATTCCGTAAACGTCTTTAAGTTGTTTTTGCGCGTCGGGATTTTTAACGTACTTGTGAATATCTTTCATGCCCTGCACGAGACTTGCGGCGGTGAACGGCAACGGCGGTTTCGTCACACCTTTTTTGAGTTCGGATTTTTTGTGCGTGACGGTGTCGCCCGTTTTCATTTGCGGCAACGGATTTTCGCTTTCGTCTTCGTCGGGCGGCTTCAACTTCGACTTGGGATTTTTCGCGTCGGCTTTGGTTTTCGACACGATAAAAAATTCCCGCCAACCGAGTTGCTTGACGACTTTGCCGGTCACGCGAAAATTTTCGTCCTTGTAGTCGACGACGATAACGGTTTCGTCGTAAATGTGCAGGTCGTGAAATTGCACGGCGTAATTTTTCGCGATAAGGTTGTAAATATTAAACTCAACGGCGGGCAACGGTTGCGTCAATTTATTTTTCGTCGGAATGATTGCGTGATGCGCGGAAATTTTTTTGTCATTCCATGCACGGCTTTTAATTGCGGCGTTGGAATTTGCGGCAAGATTTTTTAAAGTTTCGTCGGTTGACGTTGTCAGGTGCGACAAAATTGCAAGCGCGTCTTTGAATTGATTCGTCGGCAAAAATTCGCAGTCGGAACGCGGATAAGTCGTCAACTTCATTTCGTAAAGTTTCTGCGCGGCGTCCAAAACTTGTTGCGGCGAATATCCGAATGCTTTACCTGCGGCGATTTGCAACGTCGACAGCGAAAACGGCAACGGCGGTGATTCTTTTTTTTTGGTCGTCTTGCACGAAGAAATTTTTCCGTCGAGCGGCGCGGTCGAAAATTTTTCGATAAGTTCGTCGGCGAATTTTTTATCAATCAATCGTCCGTCCGCGTCGAAAACTTTGAGCTTGAGCATTTTTTCTGATGGCTTGAATGTTGCGGTAAATTCGCCGTTCGCGTGAATGAACGTCGCCCGAATTGTAAAAAAGTCGACGGGCTTGAAATTTTTTATTTCGCGTTCGCGGCGCACAACCAATGCAAGCGTCGGAGTTTTCACGCGTCCAATCGGCAAAACCATATCGTGACCGCGTCGACGTGCCGCCAAAGTATAAGCCCGCGATAAATTCATGCCGATTAACCAATCTGCGCGGCTTCGGGCAAGTGCGGACTGTTTCAAGTTAAAAAATTCGGCGTTGTCGCGCAGATTTTCATTGGCACGCAAAATACTTTCCGTGTCGAGTGCGTTAAGCAAAATTCGTTTGACGGGCTTCGTGTTGCCGAGAAAATCCAAAACTTCATCGACAAGCAGTTGACCTTCGCGATCGGGGTCGCCCGCGTGAATAATTTCGTCAGCCTTGGCGATTAATCTTTTGACAACGTCGAATTGTTGCGCGGCGTCGGGACGAACTTGCAACTTCCAAACTTTCGGGACAATCGGCAAGTCTTCCGCACGCCACGATTTATATTTCGGGTCGTAAGCGGCGGGCTCCACCTGCTCCAAAATATGCCCGAACAACCACGTAACAATTCCGTCGTCGGTTTGTATATAACCGTTGCATTTAATCGGATTGCCCAGACAGTTGGCAAGTTCCCGCGCCATTGACGGCTTTTCGGCTATGTAAAGTCTCAAAACATTTCACCTCGGTTTTAAGGGAGAAGGGATAAGAGGGAAGGGAGAAGTTGTTGTTGTCGCTCTTTTCTCTTGTCACTTTGCCCTTTTCCCTTAAATTTTATTCAAACGTTCGCCCAACGTCAACGCGTTTTGACAGCGAAAAAATTTTTTGCTATCGTGACGGTAACACAATCGAAGGAGTGATTCATTTGAATAAAACTATCGCGGTTGCCGGTCTCGGTTACGTCGGGTTGTCGCTTGCAACTTTGCTTGCTCAGCACAACAAAGTTTTGGCAGTCGACGTGTCGCCCGAAAAAGTTTCAGCCGTCAACAATCGCCAAAGCCCGATTCGTGACGAATATATCGAAAAATTTTTTGCGGAACGCAAACTTGACTTGACTGCCACAACGGACGCCGATTCAGCTTACAAAGCCGCAGACTTCGTGATTGTCGCCGTCCCGACGAATTACGATCCGAAAAAAAATTTCTTCGACACCTCCGCCGTCAACGCCGTTATCGAAAAAGTTTTGTCAAGCGGTTCCGAAGCGTTTATCGTCATCAAAAGCACGATTCCCGTCGGTTTCGTCGAAGGTGCCCGCGAAAAATTTTCCACGGATAAAATTTTGTTCAGCCCCGAATTTTTGCGCGAAAGTAAAGCACTTTACGACAATCTTCATCCGTCGCGAATTATTGTCGGCACGAATCTTTCGGACGAAAAAAATTTGACTGCCGCCCGTGAATTTGCAGAACTTCTGCAGGAAGGCGCAGTCAAAGAAAATATTCCGACGTTAATCATGGGCACGACCGAAGCCGAGGCAGTCAAACTTTTCGCGAACACATATCTTGCCTTGCGCGTCGCTTACTTCAACGAACTGGACACCTATGCCGAAATGAAAAATCTTTCGACCCGCGACATCATCAAAGGAATTTGTTTCGACCCGCGTATCGGCGACATGTACAACAATCCGTCGTTCGGCTACGGCGGCTACTGTCTGCCCAAAGACACGAAGCAACTTTTGGCGAATTATCAAGACGTGCCCGAAAATTTGATTGAGGCAATCGTCAACAGCAATCGCACGCGCAAAGATTTTATTGCCGAACGCGTTTTGGAAATTTCCGGCGCATACACCGGCAGCGAAAATTTTTCCTCTGACCGCGAACACGAAGTTATTATCGGTGTGTGGCGGCTTGCAATGAAAACCGACAGCGACAATTTCCGTCAATCGTCGATTCAAGGCATCATGAAACGCATCAAAGCCAAAGGCGCAACCGTTATTGTCTACGAACCTGCTTTGCCGGACGGCTCAACGTTTTTCGGTAGCCGCGTCATCAACAACCCGACAGAATTCAAACGTTTGAGCCGCTGCATTATCGCCAATCGTTACGAAAGCGAACTTGACGACGTGCGCGAAAAAGTTTACACACGTGACTTATTCCGGCGTGATTGATTTTGCCGATAAAAAAATCCGCTCGGCGATTGACAAATTTTATTTTCAGCGATAAAATTCAAAGCTACTTGATTGACATAAGATGGAGGAAGTATGCGCGTCGTGTCCGTTTGGCAATCCCGATGGGTTACGCCGCGCATTTAAATTCAGTGAGGAGTGACGGCTTTGTTAAAACCTGAGCTTGTTGGATTACACCCCGTTAAAATCGGCAAACGAACACGCTACAGCTATGCGCGAATTAAGGAAGTCATGGAGATGCCACACCTCCTCGACATTCAGCGCAACTCCTACGAATGGTTCCGGAAGGAAGGTCTTGCGGAAATTTTTCGGGATGTATCGCCCATCTCGGACTTCACGGGAAATTTGGAGCTGTTTTTTGAGGGGTTTTCTTTTGGGGAGAGCAAGTACTCGCTTGAGGAGTGCAAGCGCAGAGACGGCACTTTTGCGGCGCCTATTCGTGTGAAAGTCAAATTACTCAACAAAGCCAAAGGCGAAGTTAAAGAGCAAGAAGTTTTCATGGGCGACTTTCCTATTATGACTGAGACCGCCACTTTTATCATCAACGGGGCGGAGCGCGTGATTGTCAGTCAGCTTGTTCGCTCGCCTGGTGCCTATTATGACGGGGCGATTGACCAGAGCGGCAAGAACATTTTCACCGGGCAAGTTATACCTAATCGTGGCGCATGGATTGAGCTTGAAACTGATTCCGACGGCGCGATTTCTGTTCGCATTGACCGGACCCGAAAGATGCCGTTGACATATATGTTACGGGCACTTGACATCACTGACAACGACGACATTATTGACCTTTTTGATGTCTCGTATTTTGTCTGCGAAAAGTTACATTCGTTCGACGCGAAATTCTTCGACGACGCGAGTGATTTGCGCGATTCGCTTTTGAAGGCGTATCTTTTGCACGGACAGCATTGCGAAGATACATTTAAAAATTTGCTTGAAGCTTTTGCGGCGATAAACGAAAAATTTGACCGACTCGACAACCTGAGGTATTTGCTTGAAAAAATCATCGCACGCGATGAAAAAAATTCACTTGCGCGGGCGTATCGGGCACTGCTTGAGCAACTTGATTCCGATAAAAAATCCAACGACGACAATAAGGAAAAAGCCTTGATTGCAATGTACGCCCGACTGAGACCCGGTGAGCCGCCCAGTGCCGACAATGCGTTGGGAATGCTAAATTCGCTCTTTTTCGACCCGCGACGCTATGATCTTGCGGCGGTTGGGCGCTATAAACTAACCAAAAAGCTTGGTTGGAAACGTCGAATCCTGGGCAAAACGCTTGCTGAGCCGATTTGTCGCACAAGGTTGATTTTCCCGGGCAATACGGTTTTATCTAAAAAATACCTTGACGATTTGATTGGCGTGCAAATTTTTGAGGACGTTTTCGATTGTACAACGGGAGATTTCCTTATAAAAGCCGGAACTGTTTTATTCAAAGATATCCTTGCTTCGTTCGAAGGAAAGTCGTTCGCCAAGGATATTTTCGCCCGAGTCATCTTGGTGCCCGCTGATATCCCCATAACCAAAGAGATGCTAGATTTTGATTGCCCCGAGAGCGAAATTTTCCCCTTGCAAAAAGACTATGTTCGCTGCGGATTTAAATTTCCCTGTCAAGTCCGAATAAAATCCAAGTTTGGGAATTTCGCAATGCTGTGCCTGCCGGAGGAGCCGGAGCGCACAATTTCGGTAGCGGATATTACCGCTGCCGTCGGATACCTTTTCGACCTGAGCGCCCAGGTCGGTAGCAAAGATGACATTGACCACCTGGGTAATAGGCGAGTGCGTGCGGTCGGCGAATTACTTGCAAATCAATTCCGTATTGGGATGTCCAGAATGGAGCGCGTTATCCGCGAAAGAATGACGACGCAAGATCCCGAAATCGTCACCCCGCAAAATCTTATAAATATTCGACCCGTCGTCGCCGCAATCAAAGAATTTTTCGGCTCTTCGCAACTGTCGCAGTTCATGGATCAACATAATCCGCTGAGCGAATTAACGCACAAACGAAGGCTTTCAGCACTAGGTCCCGGCGGGCTTTCCCGTGAACGTGCGGGCTTTGAAGTTCGCGACGTGCACAATTCCCACTATGGTCGGATGTGTCCTATCGAAACGCCGGAAGGTCCAAATATCGGGCTTATCGGCTCCCTGTCCAATTTCGCTCGCGTTAATAAATTCGGTTTTATGGAATCCCCTTATCGCAAAGTCGATAAAGTTTCGCGACCGGACGGCTCTTGCGACGTTTTTGTTACTGACTTCGTTCGCTACTTGGGCGCCGATGAAGAACAAGACTTGATTATCGTTCAGGCTAATGAGCCTCTTGACTCAAACAATCGTTTTATCAATGAACGCCTTACCGCGCGCGTCAACCTTCAGTCCGCTAAAGTTCTTCGCTCCGACGCCGATTTTATGGACGTTTCACCTAAACAGGTCGTTTCTATTGCTACTGCCTTGATTCCCTTCCTGGAAAATGACGATGCCAATCGCGCTCTTATGGGCGCGAACATGCAACGTCAAGCCGTCCCGCTGCTAAAAACCCAAGCCCCGCTTGTCGGCACCGGTATGGAATTTAAAGCTGCCTGTGACTCCGGAGTCATGATTCTTGCCAAACAAGCTGGCTCCGTCATTAAAGTCGATTCCGATTCCATTTCCATTCGTTCCGACTTTAATAACCGCCTGTGCTCTTATCCTCTTCAAAAATTTCAACGCTCCAATCAGGGCACCTGCATTAACCAAATTCCGATTGTCTGCGAAGGTCAACACGTCGACGAGGGTGAACCCATTGCTGACGGTCCCGCGACTTCCCAAGGCGAGTTGGCTCTCGGTTATAACATCCTGGTCGCCTATATGCCTTGGGAAGGCTACAATTACGAAGATGCAATTCTGCTCAATGAAAACCTTATCAAACGCGATATTTTCACTTCTATTCACATAGAAGAATATACTTGTGACGCCCGCGAAACCAAATTGGGCTCCGAAGATATTACTCGCGACATTCCGAACGTTTCGGAAGACTCCCTTGTCAATCTCGATTCCGCGGGCATCATTGCTATCGGCTCAGAGGTCCGCACTGGCGATATTCTAGTCGGCAAAGTCACTCCGAAAGGCGAAACCGAACTTACCGCTGAAGAACGGCTTTTGCGTGCGATTTTCGGCGAAAAAGCTCGCGAAGTGCGCGATACTTCCCTGCGCGTTCCGCACGGCGAACAGGGCAAGGTCGTTGCCGTCAATATCTTTGACCGCGATAACAATGCTGAATTGGCTCCGGGCGTTCTTAAACAAGTTCGCGTCTTTATCGCTCAAAAACGCAAGATTTCCGTCGGCGACAAAATGTCCGGTCGCCACGGTAACAAAGGCGTCGTTTCCGAAATCCGCAGGCAAGAAGATATGCCTTTCTTGCCCGACGGTACGCCCGTCGATATCGTGCTAAATCCACTAGGCGTTCCCAGCCGCATGAATATCGGGCAAATTCTTGAAACGCATCTCGGGATGGCTGTCCGGCAACTTTCGAATCTTGCCGATAACGGTTTCGATAAGGATTTCTGCGTCGCCACCCCAGTTTTCGACGGTGCTCACGAATCCGATATCTTTCGCGCAATTGAGACCGCCGGGCTCGACCTGGATGGCAAATCTACGCTTTTCGACGGCAGAACCGGCTTGCCTTTTGAGAACCGCGTCACTGTCGGATGTGTCTACATGCTCAAATTACACCACCTTGTTGACGATAAAATTCATGCGCGCTCTACGGGTCCCTATTCCCTCGTTACTCAACAACCGCTCGGCGGTAAAGCCCAATTTGGCGGTCAACGTTTCGGCGAAATGGAAGTTTGGGCTCTCGAAGCTTATGGCGCATCTTTTACCTTGCAAGAAATCTTAACCGTTAAATCCGACGACGTTGTCGGTAGAGTAAAAGCTTACGAAGCTATTGTCAAAGGGCAAAACATTCCCGAACCCGGCGTGCCCGAATCCTTCAAAGTTCTCATCAAGGAATTGCAATCTATCGGTTTGGATATCAGAGTTCTTAGCTCCGACGCCAAGGAAATTCTCATTCGCGACGACGACGACGAGCCTGCCGTTAAAGTTATTGCTAATGATCATGGCGATTCCGATTTTGAACAAGCTGAACCTGTGACCGTGAGCGAAGATGTTTTGACTTTTGTTGACTCTGAAGAGGTCAATTTTGCCGAAGATTTTCACCATAATACCGATGAGGATTTTGATTAATCGCGAAGGAGGACAACAATGCTCGACGTAAATGTTTTCGATTCTATGCGAATTGGCTTGGCGTCGCCCGACAAAATCCGCTTCTGGTCGCACGGCGAAGTAAAAAAACCGGAAACTATCAATTACCGAACCTTAAAGCCGGAACGCGACGGTCTGTTTTGCGAACGAATTTTCGGACCTACGCGTGATTGGGAATGCCATTGCGGAAAATATAAACGTATCCGCTACAAAGGCACTATCTGCGACCGCTGCGGCGTAGAAGTCACCCGAGCCAAAGTGCGCCGCGAAAGAATGGGGCATATCGAACTTGCCGCCCCGGTTTCGCATATCTGGTACTTCAAAGGAATTCCGTCACGAATGGGCTTGTTGTTGGATATGTCGCCGCGTGCCTTGGAGCGCGTGCTCTATTTCGCGTCCTATATCGTGCTGGAGTCACAAACGCCAGAACTCAAACCGAAAGATATCCTGACGGAAGGTCAATATCGCCTGGCGCGAGAAACCTACGGGCGCGATTCGTTTAAAGTCGGCATGGGCGCCGAAGCTATCCAAAAATTGTTGAGCTTTCTCGATTTGGACGAAATGGCCGGTCAGTTGCGCGAAGAATTAATTTCGTCGAACGGACAAAAGCGAGTGCGAGCAATTCGCCGCCTGGAAGTTGTCGAAGCATTTCGCAAAAGCGGCAACAAGCCGGAGTGGATGATATTGACGGTGATACCTGTAATCCCGCCGGAACTGCGCCCGATGGTGCAACTGGACGGCGGGCGATTCGCAACGAGTGATTTGAATGACTTATACCGGCGAGTAATCAATCGAAACAATCGTTTGCGTCGACTGTTGAATTTGAAAGCCCCGGATATAATAGTGCGCAACGAAAAGCGAATGTTGCAAGAAGCAGTTGACGCGCTGATAGATAACGGCAGGCGCGGTCGTCCCGTCACCGGTCCGGGCAACCGCCCGTTAAAGTCGCTGTCGGACATGCTTAAAGGCAAACAAGGACGCTTCCGGCAAAATCTGTTGGGCAAGCGCGTGGATTATTCGGGCAGGTCGGTAATCGTGGTCGGACCGAAATTGAAATTACATCAATGCGGGTTGCCAAAAGAAATGGCGTTGGAACTGTTCAAACCGTTTGTGATGAAAAAATTGTCGGCAGATTCAAATTTGACAATCAAAGCGGCGAAACGCAAAGTCGACCGAGCAAATGCTGAAGTGTGGGGCGTGCTCGAAGAAGTCATCAAGGAACATCCGGTGCTGTTGAATCGAGCGCCGACGTTGCATCGATTGGGAATTCAAGCGTTTGAGCCGGTGTTGACGGAAGGTCGCGCATTGAAATTACACCCGTTGGCATGTACGGCGTACAATGCAGACTTCGACGGTGACCAGATGGCGATACACCTGCCCCTGTCGGCGGAAGCGCAAGCCGAAGCCCGAGTGTTGATGTTGGCAGCGAATCACATCTTGGCGCCCAAAGACGGCAAGCCGATAATCGTGCCGACGCAAGACATGGTTTTGGGCACGTACTATTTGACGAAAATAAGGGACAAGGGTGAAGGGAAAAACTTCCCCCTTAAAGCCTACAGCTCGTACAACGAAGCGCTGCTGGCTTATGACAGTGGTGACCTGTCGTTACAAACAGAAATACTTGTGCGGCTTGAATACGAAGGCGAATTGCAACTAGTCAGGACATCGGTTGGGCGCATGATATTTAACGAAATTTTGCCGTCGGAACTGCGACAATTTAAGCGGGACGCTGAAGGTAAATTGACGCTTGGCACGGTTATGAGCAAAAAAGAACTCGGCAAGTTGGTCGCGGAATGTTTTAATAAATTCGGTGCGACGAAGACGGCTGAAGTAATCGACGGAGTAAAGCGACTGGGTTATCACTACGCCTGCATTGCGGGAATGACGGTTGCGATATCGGATGTCATTGTTCCGCCCGCGAAGAAAGACATAATCGCTGAAACGTCGTCGAAAGTCAAACGCGTGGAAATGTTTTTCAATCGCGGTCTTTTGACGGACCAGGAACGTTACAACAAAGTAATCGCGCTGTGGGAAGAAGCAACAAATCGCGTGGCAGATGCGATGATGTCGAATATGGACCCGTTCAATCCGATATTTATGATGGCGGACAGCGGCGCACGCGGCAATAAACAGCAGATGAGACAACTTGCGGGCATGCGCGGACTTATGGCGGATCCGTCGGGCAAAACAATCGACTTGCCGATAACGGCGAATTTCCGCGAAGGTTTGTCGGTTAGCGACTACTTTATTTCGTCACACGGAGCGCGCAAAGGATTGGCGGATACAGCCTTGCGGACGGCGGACAGCGGATATTTGACGCGGCGACTGGTTGACGTAGCGCAAGATGTGATAGTGCGACAAAAAGATTGCGATATCCGTTCGATAAATTTGACTCTGATTCGTGCGCGGCTGGCGAACGATACCTTTGACGCGTTGGAACTGTTAAGCGAGGCATTATTAGGACGTGTTGTCGGCGCGGACGTAATCGACCCGAAAACCGGCGAAGTGGCAATCGCAACCGATTCGATTTTGGACGACGCTGCGTTGGAACTGTTGGGCGAACTGAACACGCCGGAAATCTCATTGCGCGGACAGAGTTTGACGGCACCGAACGCGGCAAGTCATTCGCTGGTCTCGGAAGTAATCAAATTGGGCACGCGGGACGAAACTGAACGCAAACGCCTGCGGGAAGCATTTTTGCGGGAACTGATAGGCAAAAACCTGGCGCAAATGGTCTTCGATTACGAGCCGGAAACGCCGATAGAGCGCGACCTTGCCGAAGCAATTTTGGACGCGGAAGAAATTTCGGAACTGCAAATCCGCATGGGCAACATTCGCGGCATAGATGTCGAGGCGATTGTCGAAGAAACTCGCGGTTCACAGACTGAGGAAATTGACGCGCACGACGCTTTGAAATATATCGGGCGGACATTGGCTAAAGATTTTGCGGCGTTGAATTTACCTGCGGGCACGAAATTGACTACGGGAATCGCAAAAAAAATCGCGGCGTTGCAAACCGACGGAATCATCGGGCGGACTTTGGCGGAGGACATCTACGACGACGACGGCAACTTGAGTGCGAAAGTCGACGACATAATCGGGCGAACTTTGGCAGAGGACATCTACGACGGCGGCGGCAACTTGATTGCGAAAGTCGACGACCGGATTGACGAATCCAATCTTCCGAAAATTTGCGAAGTGCGCGACAAAGTTTCAATCCGCAGTGTTGCCGAGTTGCAAACCGACCGCATTATCGGGCGGACTTTGGCGGAGGATATCTACGACAACGACGGCAACTTGATTGCGAAAGTCGACGAGATTATCGACGAATCCAAGCTTCAAAAAATTTGTGAGGTGCGCGACAAAGTTTTAATTCGCAGTGTCGCCGAGTTGAATTTGCCCGCGTTCACAGCGCAAACTTTGCATCTCAAAGCTCAAAAAGGCGTCATCGAACCACTTGCCGATCGCATCATCGGGCGAACTTTGGCGGAGGACATCTACGACGACGACGGCTGCTTGATTGCTAAAGTCAACGATATGATTGACGAATCCAACGTTCAAAAAATTTGCGAAGTGCGCGATAAAGTTTCAATCCGTAGCGTGTTGACCTGTAAAAGCCCGTTTGGAGTTTGTCAAAAATGTTACGGACGCGATTTGGCAAATCAAACCGAGGTCGAAGTCGGCGAGGCTGTCGGAATCATAGCGGCACAGTCGATAGGTGAACCCGGTACGCAGTTGACGATGCGAACTTTTCACACGGGCGGCGTCGCGGGCGGCGATATAACCCAAGGTTTACCCCGCGTCGAAGAGTTGTTCGAAGCCCGAAAACCGAAAAACAACGCGATAATAGCCGAAATCGACGGCATAGTCAGTTTCGGCACCGACGAAAAGACCGGCTTAAAAACAGTAATAATTACTCCGCACGATTTAAACAACCAACAGAGTCGCGAATACGTGATCCCCTTCGGCATCCAACCAAAAGTTAAGCCCGACGACGAAATCCATGCCGGCGACAACATCACCGACGGCGCCAAAAATCCGCACGACATCCTGCGTATCTGCGGTCTCAAAGAAACTCACCGCTACCTCGTCAAAGAAGTCCAAAAAGTCTACAAGTCTCAGGGCGTCGAAATCAACGACAAGCACATCGAAGTTATGGTTCGCCAGATGTTGCACAAGGTAAAGATCGAAGACAGCGGCTCCACGGAATTTTTGCCGGGCGAATATGTCGACGTGAACATTTTCGAGGCGGAAAACACTAAAGCCATTGAGGAAGATCGTGCTCCGGCAGTCGCAAAACCGATTCTGCTCGGCATAACGAAGGCATCTTTGGCAACTGATTCGTTCCTCAGCGCGGCGAGTTTCCAAGAAACCACCAGAGTTTTGACGGACGCGGCGATTAAAGGCAAAATCGACCCGCTTATCGGCTTGAAAGAAAACGTCATAATCGGCAAGCTGATTCCTGCGGGAACAGGCATGTCGCATTATCGCGATTTGAAAGTCATCGATAACGAAGCAGTCGACGAAGAAAATTCCGCCGCCGAATAAATTATTACCACAAACAAAAAAAGCTCCTCTCGTTTCGGGAGGAGTTTTTTCGTGCGCTCATTGTCGCATAGCTTGAGCAAGTGCCTGTTCTTCTTCGCGGGTAAGTTTGTAGTTTGAAGCAACGCGCCCGTCTTCAATCGGCTTGACGTAACTGCGCGAGGATTCCTGTCCGCAAATCGACGAAAAAATTACGCCGTTGTCATTCCTGTCCAACATTGCGACACACCAGCTTAACCCTTGACCGGTTTTCTCAAAGGCATCGAAATGAATTACGGCGACGCGAGTTATCGAACTTTTAAGCAGTTCTTCCAGCGACGAAAGTTTTCGCTCCATTTTTTGTTGTTGGTCGGAAACGTCGTTGACTGCCTGCGTGTGCGCCGCCAACATCTGTTCGATACTTTCGCCTTCGGAACCTTCCATCATGCGCTTGTATCGAGATTTTATCGACGACAGCTCCATATACAAATTTATTATCAAACCGAGCATAATCAAAATCAAAAAGCCGCCCGCCGCATGAAGCAGGAAATCCGACGTGAACGCGCCACTCATTTTAAAACCTCCGTTTGCAGGCAAAAACATTGCCTATTTCCTATTAGCTATTCTTTTTGCCAAGTGATGAATTTTTTTGAACCGAGACCACATGCCCGCCTTGCTCAAGGAAATTTTTTCCGCCAATTCGTTGATTGTGCAGGACGGATTCGCAAGCCGCAGTTCCATTGCCTCACGGATTTTTTTCGTGACGGGATAATTTCGCGCCATCAAAATTTTTATGTCGGCAATCTGGCGTTGAGAGGCATCGGCGGCACGATTGAGCGCGCAAGTGTCCATGTTGACCTGACGATGAACTTGCAGGCGAATTTCCTTCAAGTTGCGCGCAACCTCAAAACGTTCGAGGGCGTTGACGGCTCCAATCATGCCGAGAAAATCACAAATCGCGTCGGCTTCGCGCAACCAGACGATAAAATTTTTTTTGCGTTGATAAAGTCCCGCGTTGAAGTCCAAAGCCGCCAAAGTTTTTCGCACGAATTGAGCCGTTTTAACCGAGCGTGAAACGATTTGCAACAAATATTGCGATTCGGGACGATTGACCGTGCCTTTTGCCAAAAACGCGCCGCGCAACCACGCAACTTTAAATCGGGAACGTTTGAGCAATTCGGGCGCGTCAAGTTGCTCCAGAAAATTTTGCACTTCGCCCGTCAAAAAAATTCGCACGGCATAAATTAAGTCTTTGTTTAATTTTTTTCGGCGAACGGCGGCAACTTCGGGCTTGACGGCGGGTAAAAATTTTTTCGTCAACGAAATGACTTTTCGAGCGACTGCGGCATTGGTTGTCGCAAATTCCAAACGCCCGTCAAAAATTTTTGTACCGCAAAATAACAGCGCGGCGAATTCGGCGTGCAAAGTTTCGGATTCGTCGCCGAAAATTCGCGCCAATTCGTTTTTGACATCTTGAGCGTAACTCGACATGAAAACCTCCGTAAATTGAGCCGCAACGATAAATCAGAGACCGTCACGGACGTTATTTGGAGCTGTCATGGATGACAGCTCCGCCCGCGGTTAAAACATGGATGTTTTATCGCGGGCACACGGGCTTACCGTAGCCGATACATTGATGTTAAGAACGAGTAGCCGCCCCGCGAGGTGCCCTTTCTTTGGTTACTTTCTTTGGGCAAGCAAAGAAAGTAACAACAAAAAATTCAAAAGTCACGAATCGCCCGAATCGAAATCACCGAAAAAAAACTATCGCCTGTTGCCGAACGTGTAAATAATTTTCATGACTTCGGCACAAAGTTTTTCGGGGTCGTGTCGTCCCGCTTCGGTCGTGCTCATCAAATCAGCTTTAATCAGCCCGCAACCGAGCGCATTAATTTTGTCTTCGTCAATTTCGACGGGCGTCGCTCCCGTGCCTTGCCACATCTGTTCGGGTATCGGCGCAGAATTCACCAACACATAATCAATCGCGCCGTTGCCCGTGTGCTCAAGAATTGCCTTCGCGTGTTGTGCGGCAGTGTATCCGTCGGTTTCGCCCGGTTGCGTCAAAACGTTGCAAATGTAAATCTTGACGGCTTTGGAATTTTTCAGCGCGTGAGCAACTCCGTCAACCAAAAGATTCGGCATAATGCTTGTGTACAGGCTGCCCGGTCCGAGAATAATCGCGTCGGCAGATTCGATTGCGTCAAGCGCGGCGGGAACTGCGGGAACTTCTTTCGGGAACAACTGCACGCGACGAATTTTTTTATGCGCTTCGGGAATTTGTGATTCGCCTTCGACAACGGTGCCGTCAGTCATAATCGCATCAAGTCGCACGTGTTCTTTGCTTGCGGGAATTACGCGACCTTTGACCGCCAAAACTTTCGACGATTCTTTGAGCGCAGTTTCCATGTCGCCCGTGACTTCGTTCATTGCCGCGATAAACAAATTCCCGAAACTGTGACCGGCAAGCGCGGTGTTGCCCTCGAAACGATATTGGAAAAGTTTTTCCATAAGCGGTTCGGTATCCGCCAACGCAACCAGACAATTTCGCAAATCGCCCGGCGGGATGATTCCGAGTTCTTCGCGAAGTCGTCCGGAACTTCCGCCGTCGTCCGCAACCGTCACAACCGCCGAAACATTGTTCGTCGAAGTTTTTATTCCGCGCAGTAAAACACTCAAGCCGTGACCGCCGCCGATAACCGTGACTGCCGGACCGCGTCCGAGTTTGCGTTCCTGATAAATCAAGTCAACGAGATTTTCCGAACGGTCGGGAATAAGCACGGCGATTATCGAACGGATGATTGAGCGCGTTGACCAAAGCATTAAACACGAGCCGACGAGCAAAATTATCAGCCCGACGAACATTGTCACCGCGTAATTGTAACTGCCGACCGTGCGATAGACGAACATGAAAATTTCTTCTTCTGCGCGACCGAGATATTCGTAATTCACGGCAAGCGCGCCGCCGAAACTGAACATCATGACGCCGATTGCGAACAAGAGCAACCAGCGTTTCATTTTCATGCCGGGGTAAAGCCACTTCAGTAAATGAAACATTTTTTTTTAGGAACTAGGAACTGGGAACTAGGGACTAGACTAATCCCTACCGGTTCCCAGTTCCCAGCCCCTGGTTCCTAAACCTCCCACACGTCGTTTTTCATCAAGTCGCGGTGCTCCAAATTCACGGCGTAACTTTTTTTCGCGAGCAAGTCATAAACGTGTTTCGCGACAAAAACCGAGCGGTGCATTCCGCCCGTGCAACCGATTGCGATAACGAGTTGGCTTTTGCCTTCGCGAACATATTGCGGGACGAGAAAATCAATGAACGCGTCCAAACGTTTCAAATATTCCTGCGTGACCGGTTTCTCTTCGATATACGCGGCGACTTCGGGCACACTTCCGCTCTTGTGACGCAGTTCCGTGACGTAAAACGGATTCGGCAAAAAGCGCACGTCAAGTACCATGTCGGCATCAAGCGGCATTCCGAATTTGAAGCCGAACGACAAAACCGCAATGTTCATTATTTCGCCGTCGGAATTGCCGAAGATTCGCTGAATTTTTTCGCGCAGTTCAACTTTCGACAAATTCGACGTGTCGATAATGTAAGTTGCCTTGGCGCGAACACTTTCAAGCCGCGTGCGTTCTTTGAAAACTCCGTCGGAAATTCTTGTCGAAGGAGCCATCGGGTGACGGCGGCGCGTCTCTTTGTAACGGCGAATAATTACGTCGTCCGAAGCGTCCATAAACAACATTTCGTAATCTTGATTGTCTTTGTCCATGTCGTCGAGAACTTGAACAAGGTCATCAAAAAATTCGCGACTGCGCGTGTCGACGACGAAAACCATTTTGTTGAAATGCCCCGTGGCGTGCGTGCACAGTTCGACGAATTTCGGAATAAAAACGGGCGGCAAATTGTCAACACAAAAATAGCCCAGGTCTTCGAGGTATCGGCAAGCCTGAGTTTTGCCGCTGCCGCTCATGCCCGTGACAATTATAATTCGCGATTTGTCGGCGAATTCGCCCGCTGGAGTTTCGATTTGGTTTGCAGTGTCGAGAGTTTCAGCTTCCATAAAAAATCTCCTTGCCGTGCACGTCAAACAATTTCAGCCGCGCAGAACGTATTCGTAAACCGCTTTGGCAAAACCGTCGTTTTCACAAAGATCCGTGCGATAGAAACAGGATTTTTTGACGGCGGGAATTGCGTTGCCCATTGCGATACTTCTGCCCACGGAACGCAACATCGGCAAATCGTTTTCGCTGTCGCCGATTGCCATAATTTCCGTGCGGTCAATGCTGAGTTTGTCCGCGATAACTTTCACCGCGCCGGCTTTCGTGCAACCGCCCGCCAAAAATTCTGCGAACAAATCATTTGAGCGCGTGACTTCGACTTGTGCGCCGAAAAATTTTTTAATCTCGCGCATTCTGTTCGTGAGTTCGTCGCTCTTGCCCGAAATGCTCAAAAGTTTCGTGACGTTGGAAAGGTGTTCGTACATTCCGTGCCAACCGACTTCGTTGCCCGTGACTTTTTGCATGTCTTCGTAGTATTGAACGTAGCGGTCGCGTTTCGGGAAATAAAGTTCGTCTTCGCTGTAGCTTTGCACGTGCCAGCCGCGTTGCTCAAAAAACGTCAAGACTTTTTTAACGATGTTTTCGTTCATAAATTGCGTGTGAATCACTTCACCCGCAGACGATTTTATCAACGCGCCGTTGTAAGCGATAATCGGGACGTGCACGCCGAGTTGTTCGGCTATCGGCAAGGCGGCTTTGTACATTCTGCCCGTCGCCAAAACGAGACGCACGCCCATGCTTTCAAGGTCGTGAACCGCTTTGATATTTGCCTTTGAAACGCGACCTCCTTCGGGCAACAAAGTCCCGTCGAGATCCGTCACAAACAATTTTACATTCATTACAATTCCTCCGTTAAAATCGATTTGAATTTCCGCGCAGATTATAGCAGGTATTTTTCATTTACACAAAGGAAATTTAACGCGCCCTTGCGAATTACGGTTGCGTCGTGCCGAATAATTTTGTTGATAAAATCTGCGCGAAACTTTTGAGGGGTGAACACTTTGACGACATTGAAAATTTTAATTGAAAACACGTCGCCCGACAACTTGATTGCCGAACACGGTTTGAGTTTTTTGGTGACGACGGAACACGTGAAATTTATTTTCGACTGCGGACACACGGGCGCGGCTTTCGACAACGCAAAAATTTTGGGCGAAAATTTGTCGACGATAAAATTTGCCGTACTCAGTCATGCGCACTACGACCACGCGGGCGGCTTTCCAAAACTTTTGGATGTTGCGCCGATTAAAACCGTTTACACCGGCGAAAATTTTTGGGACGAAAAATTTTCCCGTGACGGCGACGGTTACAAATATCGCGGTTGCGGCTTCGACGAAAATTTTTTGACGGCTCACAACGTCGAACAAAAAATTTGCCGTGACGTTGTCGAAATTGATTCGGGCGCGTGGCTTGTCGGAAATTTTGCACGGCGTTACGACTTCGAGACAATCCCGAAAAAATTTGTCAAAGGTGCCGAAAAAATTCCCGACGACTTCAGCGACGAAATTGTTTTGATTCTGCGCGACGGTGACGGGTTGGCTGTCGTGACGGCTTGCGCACATGTCGGCGTTTTGAACATTGTCGCGGACGTTGCCGAAAGATTTTTGCTCCCGATACGCACGGTTATCGGCGGACTGCACTTGACGGGCGCAATCGACGAACGAATTTCGCGAACGCTGACCGAACTTAAAACTTTCGGCGTCGAAAAAATTTTGCCGTGTCACTGTTCGGGCGAAGAATTCATGCAACATTTCCGCGAACGACCGACGACGGGCACCGTGATAAAAGCAATTAGGAATTAGGAATTAGGAATTAGGAATTGTTGACGCGAAATTAACTCTTGGCTCCTAATTGAAATATCCGCCCGCCGCGTCACAAGCGACGAAAAAAATTTTGACTTTGACGGGCAAGCGCGTTATCATTTGAATCGAAAATTTTGGAGGTGATTGCCCAATGTGGCGCGGACTTTACACGGCGGCAACCGGCATGATAAGTGAGCAGAAACGCACCGACGTTATCGCTTCGAACATTGCCAACGCCGCAACGACCGGTTACAAGCGCGATGTGACCGTCCACAGAGAATTTCATCAGATGCTAATCAAACGCGTCAACGATCACGAAAACGGCGGAACTTTGGGAGTGGATGCGGCACCATTCAATTCGCTTGCGGATCTCGGCACGTCGAAAGAGGACGTTACGCAAATCAAAGGCTTCAGCGCAGACCCATTTTATCGCCCCGGTATCGGTCCTTTGGGACTGGGCGACTACATTGACGAAGTTGCCGTGGACTATCAGCAAGGCGCGCTTGAATCGACGGGCAACACTTTCGACTTGGCTATCGCCGGCGACGGATTTTTTGCCGTGCAAACTCCCGAAGGCGTGCGCTACACTCGCAACGGCGCGTTTTTCAAAAATCAACAAGGTTTTATCCAAGACATTCGCGGCTACAATTTGCTTGACGTGCAGGGCAACCCGATTCGCATTCCCGCAAACGTTCCCGACGCAAGAGTTTTAGTCACGGGCGACGGAACCGTTTACGTCCCCGGTCAATTAACCGTGCTTAATCCCGTGACGAATCGACTTGAATCGACGGGAAACCAAAATGCTCAACAACGAATTGCACAAATTCAGCTGGTTGAATTCGGCGACAGACTTGCAACTCAAAAACAAGGCGACAATTTGTTTTACATCGTTAACGACAACGAAGGTAACCCGCCTGCCGCAAACGCCGTCGGGCAAAATGTTCAGCCGCGAATCATGAATCCCGACGCTCAGCCGCGACCCGCTTCGGGCGAAATTATTCAAGGGGCACTCGAAAAATCCAATACCGCAATCGTCACGGAAATGGTCGAATTGATTCACAACCACAGACTTTACGAGGCAAACGCCAAAGCCGTTCAAACGCAAGACTCCGCGCTCGACACTGCAGTTAATCAAATCGGCGCGGCACAGTAAAAAGGTAACGTCTTATGATGATTGAAATTAAAAACCTGAAAAAATCTTTCGGCGACTTGCATGTTTTGAAAGGCATTGACCTGAGCATTGACGAGCGCGAAGTCGTCGTAATTATCGGGCCTTCGGGTTCCGGCAAGTCGACACTTTTGCGTTGCATAAATTTTTTGGAAGAGCCGACGGGCGGCACAATCACCGTCGACGGAATTCCGCTTGACAGCGACGAAAATATCAACAAAGTTCGCGAAGAAGTCGGCATGGTTTTTCAACGCTTTAATCTGTTCCCGCACATGACCGTTTTGGACAACATCACGCTTGCCCCGATGAAAGTTCGCAAGATTGACCGCAACAAAGCCGAACAGACCGCGCAGGATTTACTTGACCGCGTCGGGCTGGGCGACAAGGCGGACGCTTATCCCAATCAACTTTCCGGCGGACAACAACAACGTGTCGCAATCGCCCGCGCTTTGGCAATGCAACCAAAAATTATGTTGTTCGACGAACCGACAAGCGCGTTGGATCCCGAAATGGTCGGCGAAGTTTTGGACGTTATGCAACGGCTTGCGGAAACCGGAATGACGATGGTTATCGTCACGCACGAAATGGGTTTTGCCCGCGAAGTCGGCACGCGTTTACTTTTTGTCGACGGCGGCTATATCGTCGAGCAGGGCAAGCCCAAAGAAGTTTTCGAGCACCCGAAAGAAGAACGCACGAAATTATTCCTGTCGAAAATTTTGTAAATCAAAACTCCCCGTCACGTTTGACGAGGAGTTTTTTTGTTGCCGTTTGTAAATTATTTTTTGCGACGTTCGCAGACTTGGTTGCCGACGGTGCAGGAAGTTTTGCACGCGCTTTGGCACGACGCCTGACATTCGCCGCAGCCGCCCTTGTTGAGCGTGTCTTGAAGATTCGGTTTGTTGATTGTTTTGATGTGTTTCATTTCGATAGCCTCCCAAAAAATTTATCTCGTGCGGTCGACGACGAATTCGGCAATTTGTTCGAGAGCAAGCGCGACGGAAATTTTCAGCGACGACGGCAGATTTACCCGTGCCGCTTCGATATGCGCTTCCGCCCGCGTCCTGCAGTAGTCGACGGCATCCGTGTCACAAATAATTTTTATCGCCGCGTCAACATCCGTGCAAGTAACAGTTTTGTTCGTGACGATTTTTTTCAACGCGACGGAATCATTGCTTGTTGACAGTGCGCGAATCACCGGCAAAGTTATCACGCCGCTTTTTATGTCGCCGCCGTGAGGTTTGCCCGTAACTTTTTCGTCGCCGACAAAATCCAAAACGTCATCGATAATTTGAAACGCAAGCCCCAAACTTGTACCGTAAGCCGCAAGTTGTTCGATTTCGCGTTCGTCAAGTTCCGAAACAATCGCGCCGAGTTGACAGCAACTTGACAGGAAAATCGCGGTTTTCAAGTTGATTCGCCGATAATATTCCGTCATTGTCGGCACGACGAACAGCGAACGATCTTGCATGATTTCGCCGATACAAAGTTGTTTGACGAGCTTCGACAAAATCAGCTGAACCTGCGCGCCGTAATTATTTTCCGCGACGAGTTGAAAAGCTTTGGCGAAAAGATAATCGCCGATAAGCACCGCGATTTGTGAACCGTATTTTGAGTTCGCCGTTTCGACGCCGCGACGTTTCTTCGACGTGTCGATAATGTCGTCGTGCACCAAACTTGCCGTGTGAATCAATTCCAACGCCGTGGCAAGCGGCATTGTTCGCGAATTCGGGCAAGAATTTTTTGCGTTCGCACAAAGTAGCATGAGCATCGGGCGAAGTCTTTTGCCGCCGCGAATCAACGGTGCGCACGCCTCGAAAATGAAAGGGTCGTCGGAAATTGCTTGTCTGATGTTTTCTTCAAGTTCGCCAAGATTTTTTGACGCCCTGTCGCTCAGTGCTGCAACGAAATTCAAAAGTCTCACCCGCTCAAAAAATTTTCGGCAATTTTATCACAGCGCGGTTGAAAAGGCAATGTGAAATTAGGAATGTGTGCGATTCAATTACTGATTCCTTTGGAGCGTTGCCGGAAGTTGATTCGCCATTGTCATTTTATCTTCAAACGCTGAGAGTACATTGCGCACACTTGAGCCAACTTGAGATTGGGCGGTTCATAGCCCTCGATGTCGTTCAAGCCTTGGTGCGTGATAAAGGTGAAAAGCATATTCGCCGCCGTGTCCGCTTCTTCACGCTTTTTGAATGCACCCGCCGTGATAACGGTCTCTTCTTCGTCGACAACCGCCACCAAAAAGCAGTTGCGTCCGATTTCAATTTTGCGAATTTCCATGTGACACGCCTCCTTAAAAGCAATGCGGAATTAGTAATTGAAAATCATCGAAACAATTCCTAATTCCTAATTCCTAATTCCTAATTCCTAATTAATTCATAGCCGGCGTCTTCGATAACTTTGGCGAATTCGTCCGTGGAAATTTCGCGTGTGGCGTCGACCGTCGCGGAATTGTTTTCCAAACTGACTTCGACAGCCGTCACGCCGTCCATTTTCGCCAACGCGTCATGCACGTGTTTTTGACAGTGTTTGCACATCATGCCTTCGACTTTGATTGTTGTCTGCATTTGAGTTGCCTCCTTGAAAATTTGTTGCCGAATTTGTTCGACGCGGACTTCAACGTTGTGTTGCGTTTCGTCAAAAGTTTGTGCACGTTCGACGTTAAAAAATCTCAGCCGCAACGCGTTCAGCACGACACACACACTCGACATGCTCATTGCCGCCGCGCCAATCATCGGCGAAAGTTTTATTCCGAACGCAGGGTAAAAAATTCCCGCCGCAAGCGGAATGCAAACGACGTTGTAGAAAAACGCCCAGAATAAATTTTGCCGAATGTTCGTCATAACTGCACGACTTAATTTGATTGCGGCGACCGCGTCAAGTAAATCGTTGCGAACAAGAACCGCGCCCGCGCTTTCGATTGCAACGTCCGTGCCCGCACCGATAGCAATTCCGACATCAGCCCGCGCAAGTGCCGGAGCGTCGTTGATACCGTCGCCGATCATTGCAACTTTGCGCCCCGACGATTGAAGTTTTTCGACTTCGGCGGCTTTGTTTTCGGGAAGAACGCCCGCGATAATTTTGTCGACGCCGAGATTTTTGCCGACAGCCTGCGCCGTGCGTTCGTTGTCGCCCGTCAACATGATAACACTTGCGCCGAGATTTTGAAACTCTCTGACAGCCTGCGCGGAAGTTTTTTTCGGCACGTCGGCAACGGCAATGATTCCGAGAATTTTTTTGTCGTCCGCGAAAATCAACGGGGTTTTGCCCTCGTCCGCAAGTTTGGAAATTTTCCCGCGCAGATTTTTCAAGTCAAAGCCGAGTTCCGTCAAAAAAGTTTCGTTGCCCGCAAAATATTCGACGCCGTCAATTTTTGCACGAACGCCGCGCCCGAACACAGCTTGAAAATTTTCCGCAACGGGAAGTTGAAGATTTTTTTCGGCAACAAATTTCGTGACGGCTTCCGCCAACGGGTGTTCACTGCCGCGTTCAAGTGCCGCCGCAATTCGCAGAAAAGCTTTAAGCTGTGAGCTTTGAGCTTTAAAGGACACGGTTGACGAATTTTCCTTAAAGCTTAAAGCTTCAAGCTCAAAGCTGTTATCGCCGCAAAGTAAAATGTCGGTGACAAACGGCTTGCCTTCGGTGAGCGTGCCGGTTTTGTCGACGACGATTGTATCGACCGCGTGCGCCGTTTCGAGCGATTCGCCCGACTTGATTAAAATTCCGTTCTCCGCGCCTTTGCCGGTGCCGACCATAATCGCGACGGGCGTGGCAAGTCCCAGCGCGCACGGACAACTTATAACCAAAATCGACACGGCGATTGAAAACGCAAATTCGACACTTGCGCCGTTCGCAAGCCAAAAACTTCCCGCCGCAATCGCAATCACAATCACCGCAGGCACGAAAATTCCCGCGATTTTGTCCGCAAGTTTGGCAATCGGAGCTTTCGACGCGGAAGCCTCTTCGACCAACGAAATAATTTTGCTGATTGTCGTTTCGCCGCCGACTTTCGACGCACGAAATTTCACGAAGCCGCTTTTGTTGAGCGTGCCGCTTGTGACCGTGTCGCCGATATTTTTTTCGACGGGCAAACTTTCGCCGGTTATCGCAGATTCGTCAACGGAAGTTTCGCCGTCCAAAATAATTCCGTCCGCCGCAAAACTTTCGCCGGGCTTTACAAGGATTTCATCGCCGACAACCAAATCTTCGACCGCGATTGTAATTTCGTTGCCGTCACGCAAAACAGTCGCGGTTTTCGGCGCAAGATTAATTAATTTCTCGACTGCCTGCGAAGTTTTACCTTTGGCACGCGCCTCGAAAAATTTTCCGACGGTTATCAGCGTGACAATCATGCCCGCCGACTCGAAATACAAATTGCGGCTGTATTCGTCGACCAACGCGAAATTTCCCGTGCCGAGACCTTGACCGATTCTGAACAGGGCGAACGCTCCGAAAATCGCCGCCGACATTGAGCCGAGCCCGACCAAAGTATCCATATTCGGCGCGCCCGCGAATAAAGTTTTGAAGCCGTTCACGTAATATTTTCGGTTAAGATACATAATCGGCAGTATCAACAGAAATTGCGCGAATGCGAACGTCACGGCGTTTTGTCGACCGTCAAACAGTTCCGCGACAATCGGCGGCACGGGCAACGGCAACATTGAATGCATCGCGATATAAACCGTCGGCAACAGGAAAATTATCGACCACGTGAGCCGAAACTTCATTGCGGAAATTTCTTTGTCGATTGTGCGTTCCGTCGTCGTCGAAGATTTTTTCTGCGCGGAAATTTTTTTCGGACTGGCACCGTAGCCCGCGTTGACAACCGCGTCAACAATCTGCGCGGCGGAAATTTTTGCCTCGTCGAATTTGACTTGCATTGAATTTGTCAACAGATTGACGCTGACATTGTCCGCGCCAACAACTTTGCCGACAGCTTTTTCGACACGCGCCGAACACGCCGAACAACTCATGCCCGTCACGTCAAAAGTTTCTTTAACCACAAAGTCATCACTTCCCAAAAAAATTGACGGTCACAAAACGCAACCGCCGTGAAAATTTTTGTTCGCCAATCACATTTCAATCAGCGGAGTTTTCTTGCCGTAAAGCAACATGTCAAACACGTCGTAGTAAAAAATTTTTCCCCGTGCAAAGTTGTTTACTACGTCATAAAAACCCTCTTCGGCTCTGTCAAAATCAATTTCGGGATTGATGTACCACGCCGAATCCAAATCTGACTTGAACGGCACGAAGCAAACTTTTTTGCCGTAAGGCAACGCGTCAAATTTTTGCAAAATTTCTTCGCTGTCGGTGTACATCATTACGAACAAATTGTACCAGTTGATTCGCTCTTTGCGGCGCGTCCAAATTTTAACCGCTTCGTCGAAGTCGCGATAGTGATTCATGTGTATTTCAATGTTGCCAAGCACTGTAACGGGATAATTTTTGTCGAGGAACTTATCGTAACGTGTTTCTTTGAAAGTCACTTGCTCCTCTATGTAAACACGCGGCGCACGAAGAAAGCGAATGTAATCTTCCATATCGAGCCAAAGGTTAATGAACGGCGAACGGAAGGTTAAAGCAACCGTGTGATAAAGAAAACCGCCAAAACAATGTGGCGCGAAAATCGACAGGCGCGAACGTTGCAACTTGCGATATTTTTCGAGCGTGAAACCGGGGATGCAAACAATCCAATCGCCCAAAAGTTTTTCTTCGGGCAATTTCAGTTGGTGGGCGATTTTCGTTAATCCGCCCATGCTGAATTTTTTCGCGCCGACAACAAGTAAAATATCATACGCCCCCCCCCCAGTCAACTTGGGCGATTTTTTCACCTGTTATCATGCCGACAATTTCAATCCCGTTGTGTTGGCGAGTCAACGTATCAATTGCGGCGTGAAGAAAACCGGTATCTTTCGAGACGAACCACAGCAAAACTTTTTTCATGCGTTTAAACTTTTTCGACCGCCAAAGAAATTTCTTCGCCGTTGATGTCCCAAGTTTTCGCGTTGGGGTGATTGGAAAAATCAATCTCGTCGGCAAGCGTGACCGTCATAATTTCTTCGGAATTGCCGGTGATGATTTCGGCGAGCTTTTCACTTTCGGAGGCGAAAATTTTAATTCTGTCGGTGACCTCGAAATTACTTTCGCGGCGCATGACTTGAATCTTGCTGATAATTTCGCGGACGAAACCTTCTTCGACGAGTTCGGGCGTCAACGTCGTCGACAGCGCAACGGAAAAATCGGCGTCGCTCTGGCAGTTGAAACCTTCGGTTTGCGAGATTGTGACTTCGACATCTTCAGCCGTCAAAACAACTTCGCCGTCCGCAAGCGCAAGTTTGAATTCGCCCGTCTTGTCGAGAGAATTTTTCGCGGCAAGCCCGTCAACATTTTCAAGCGCGGATTTAACGGCACTCATCTGTTTGCCGACTTTTTTGCCGAGAACGCGGAAATTCGGCTTGAGATTGTAACGGATAAATTCGCTCATGTCGTCGCGGAATTCGACGCGCTTAACGTTCAATTCGTCTTCGATGATCTCCACGAAAAATTCCGGCAAAGTTTGAGTCGCCTTGACGAACATGTTGCCGACGGGTTGACGGTTTTTGATATTCGACGCATTGCGAGCCGAACGACCGAGCACGACGATTTTCAACACGGCGTCCATGTTGCGTTCAAGTTCGGCGTCGATAAATTTTTCGTCGGCAATCGGGTAGTCGCACAGGTGAACACTTTCGGGCGCGTTCTTGTCGATTGAGCAAACCAAATTGCGATAAATATTTTCCGTGATGAACGGAACCAACGGCGCGGCAGCTTTCGCCAACGTCACAAGCGCGGTGTAAAGCGTCATGTAAGCGTTGATTTTGTCTTGCTCCATGCCTTTCGCCCAAAAACGCGCACGACTTCTGCGGACATACCAATTTGACAGTTCGTCGACGAAATCTTGTAACGCCCGCGCAGATTCGGGAACTTTATAATTCGTCAACGCGTCGTCAACGGTCTTAACCATCGTGTTCAGCCGCGACAAAAGCCACTTGTCCATAACGGGAAGTTTTTCGTAATCGAGCGTGTATTTCGTCGCGTCAAAGTCGTCAATGTTCGCGTACAGTACGAAGAACGCATAAGTATTCCACAGCGTGCCGAGGAATTTTCGTTGCCCTTCGACAACCGCGTCGTCATGAAAACGATTCGGCAACCACGGCGCGGAGTTTTCGTAAAAATACCAGCGAATTGCGTCGGCACCGTGTTTTTGCAAAGTTTCCATGGGCGCGACGGCATTGCCTTTGGACTTCGACATTTTTTGACCGTCTTTGTCCAGCACCAAACCGAGCACGATACAATTTTTAAACGGCGTGTCGTCGAACAGCAACGTCGAAATTGCCATCAACGAATAAAACCAACCGCGTGTTTGGTCGACGGCTTCGCTGATGAAATCGGCGGGGAAATGTTCCTCGAAAATTTTTTGATTCTCGAACGGATAATGCCACTGCGCGAACGGCATTGCTCCCGAATCAAACCAGCAGTCAATAACTTCCGGCACGCGATGCATTTCGCCGCCGCATTTTTCGCACGGGAAAGTTACCGCGTCAATGTACGGGCGGTGCAATTCAATATCGTCGGGACAATTCGGCGAAAGTTTTTTGAGTTCGTCGATTGAGCCGATTGAATGTTGGTGACCGCATTTGCATTCCCAAATGTTGAGCGGCGTGCCCCAGTAACGGTTGCGGGAAATGCCCCAATCCTGCACGTGTTCAAGCCAATCGCCGAAACGTCCTTTGCCGATTGTCGGGGGAATCCAGTTGACTTTCGCGTTATTTTTCAACAGATCGTCTTTAACCGCAGTCATTTTGATAAACCACGATTCGCGGGCGTAATAGATCAACGGCGTGTCGCAACGCCAGCAATGCGGATAACTGTGCTCGAACGGCGGAGCTTTGAACAATTTGCCCGATTCTTTCAAGTCGCGCAAAATCAACGGGTCGGCGTCTTTAACGAAAGTTCCCGCCCATTTTGTTTCGGAAGTCATATTGCCCTTGCCGTCGACGAATTGCACGAACGGAATATCATATTTGCGACAAACGCGGTTATCGTCCTCGCCGAACGCGGGCGCACAGTGAACAATGCCGGTGCCGTCTTCGGTCGTGACATAATCGTCGCAGGTGACGTAGTGAGCTTGCTTGCCTGAACGCGCAACAATTTCGTCCGCGAACGGATACAGCGGTTCATATTTGCGATATTCCAAGTCTTTGCCTTTGTACGTCGCCAAAATTGTTCGTTCGCCTTCAACGCCGTCAAAAATTTTTTCGACAAGTGCTTGAGCCAAAATATATTTCGTGTCGCCGACTTGAATTTTTACGTAATCGACTTTCGGATTGACGCACAAACACAAGTTCGACGGCAAAGTCCAAGGCGTCGTCGTCCACGCAAGAAAATACGCGTCATCATCAACGGCTTTGAATTTGACGACCGCCGAACGTTCTTTAACGTCCTTGTAACCGAGCGCGACTTCGTGACTTGAAAGCGGCGTGCCGCAGCGCGGGCAATACGGAACGACTTTGTGACCTTTGTAAAGCAGACCTTTATCCCAAATTTGTTTGAGCGCCCACCATTCGGATTCGATGTAATAATTTTCGTAAGTGATGTAGGGGTGCTCCATGTCCGCCCAAAATCCGACGACGCCGGAAAATTCTTCCCACATGCCTTTGTACTTCCAGACGGATTCGCGGCACTTTTTGATAAAAGGTTCCATGCCGTAAGCTTCGATTTGATCCTTGCCGTTGATGCCGATGAGTTTTTCGACTTCCAACTCGACGGGCAGACCGTGCGTGTCCCAGCCGGCTTTGCGCAAAACTTTTTGCCCCTTCATTGAGTGATAGCGCGGGAACAAATCTTTGATGACGCGTGTCAAAACGTGCCCGATGTGCGGCTGACCGTTTGCAGTCGGCGGGCCGTCGTAAAACGTATAATCTTCGCAACCTTCGCGATTGTCGATTGCTTTTTGCGCGATGTTGTTGTCCGCCCAAAAAGTTTCAACTTCCTTTTCGCGGCTTGCGAAATTTAAATTAGTGTCTACCTTGCGATATAACAAAATTTTTGCCTCCTCGTGTGGAGCTTTAAGCTTTGAGCTTTGAGCTTTGAAAAAATCCTTAAAGCTTAAAGCTTACACCTTAAAGCTAAAATGTAATGCGGCAATTTTAATTCAAGCGCACAACTTTATCAAGCGCGAAGAATTTTCAAGCCCGCAAGATGAAATTTTCGATGACTTCGGCAACGGCACCTTCGTCGTTCGTCGCGTTCGTAATGTAATTGCAATCCGATTTAATTCCGTCGACGCAGTTGGCAACACCGACGCCCAATCCCGCCGCACGAATCATTGATAAATCGTTGAAGTTGTCGCCTATCGCGATTGTCTCTTCGGGCTTGACGCCCAGCATTTCGGCAAGTTTCAAAAGTCCCGAACCTTTGTCGACGCCCGCCGGTGAAAACTCGATGTAACGGTTGCTTGAAAAACTCACGGTCAAACCTGCGGCTATGTCGGCGAATTCGCGTTCCATTTGCCACAGATAATTTTGATTGGGATTGACGAACAGAATTTTGACAATCTTGTCGCCGCGCAGAAAGTCCATATTCCAATCGTCGCGCATTTCAACTTCCATGCGTCCCGCCAAATAAGCGCGTTCGTTGTCGGTGAAACGGTAACCGTAAACTTTATCGAGCGTGTAAATGTGTGCGCCCAAGTCAAAAGCTTCACCGCGTTTGAAAATTTTTTCGACAATCTCAAACGGCATTTCGACACAGTGCAACAGACGGTTGCCGCGATTTTCGGTTATCGCCGCGCCGTTGAAAGAAATGACATATTCGTCGGGCAGGTCAAGCAGTCCGAGTTCGCTCAACGTGCCGGAAACTGACGGGAAGCCGCGTCCCGTCGCCACGACGAATTTAACGCCGCGTTCACGAGCCGCCTTGACTGCCGCAACATTTTTGGCTGAAACTTTGCGGTCGGTCGTCGTCAACAAAGTTTCGTCCAAGTCGCAAGCGATGATTTTGTACATGAAAAATCGCCTCCAAAATTTTTATTGCAGAATCAATCAGTTGCTGTCGGTAAATCAGAGGCCGTCACGGATGACGGCCTCGCCCGCAATTGAAACAGGATGTTTCACTTGCGGGCACGATAACGCACGGGTTGCCGTAACACTTG